>JAUZQP010000190.1 GCA_030950965.1 Mariprofundaceae bacterium | reverse complement strand
GTGCAGCGTATTATGGCATATAGTATTATTTATGACTGGCGTTTAGGGCTACCACAAGTCAGCTTGTTGGAGCGTTTGAAAGGTTAAGGTAACTCGCAATAAATAACCTACCAAAATCGCGCAGGATTTTTGTTCCGCATCTAGGCCTTGCTATGTAAGCTTTTTTGCAACGCCGATGCTGGGCAAAAAGACAAGCTGGTTTGGTGGGTTATTTCTTGCGAGTTACCTAAGGCAACGCGTAACCTGAGTTATTCACGACAAAATCCACTAACATGACCAGCCATAGCAACAGGGCACAGCGTAGCGCACGGTGCTGGGGGATGCGGAAGTTTTGCAGGCTTGGCGGCTGCTGCCAGTGGCTAGCTGCATGCAGTGCACATTGCTCGCTGCGCCCCTCCATGGCTTGCAATAATGCCACCAAGGTCACAGGGATTTTCCGCAATGCATGACCATTGTCGCGCCATACTTGACCATGTTGCTGTACGCAAGTTTTAACTGCGATCAAGACAAGGGGAAACAGGCGTATATAAATGGCTGTTAAATAACGACCTTGCGAAAAGTGATTGGCGATATGTTGCAATGCTTGTAATGACAATAAGCGATTCAACAACATCGCTGCAAGGTATAAGCTGGTGAGGTGCAACGTTAGCCAGCTACCTTGCACCCAACCTTCACGGGTGAACGGCCAGCCAGTGATGAGTAGTTCACCTGGGGTGAATAACGGGTGGAGCAATAGAATTGGCAATAGCAACCAACGCAACAAACGCCATGCTTGTAGCAAGAAGAGAGTGCTTCCATCAGCATAGGTTAACAATAACACGGTGATGCACAGATGAACAGCCAGTCCAGTCGATGACTGAATCCATGCCAGTAATAGTACGTATAATGCTGCCGTGACCGTGGGGAACATCGTTGTGACGGTCTTTTAGGCTGAGTTATTCAGCTTGAAGTCATCCTACCATGCAGTAGTTCGTCATGATTTGCTGGTGATAATGGCGTGGATGAATTGTATGCATGCTGATGAATGTTGTCGATTACAGATTGATAACGTTCCATACTTTCTACAATAAGGTAGAGTAAACCATCGTGTTCTGTGTATGCACGCTTAAATTCTACTTCAGACCAACGTATCAGTTTAACATTCGTAATGCTACGGGCTGTGATTTTTCTTATACCTTTTAATAACCCCAAATCCCCGAAAACATCACCCGCCTTTAATGTGCAAATATGATATTCACGCTTATTCCATTCGTAATTCAAGCGCACCCAACCAGATTTTAAAATGAATAGGTCTAATTTTTTGGTTTCATCCTGCTGAAAAATGGTAGTACCATCGGCTACATGAATTAATTGCATTTCATGGCTTATTTGATGAATAGTCTTGGGGTTTAAATGAGAGAAAAAAGGAATATTGGTGAGCATATACTCGAATACATGGCTACTATATTGTTCCTTCATCCATGCTTCCAACTGTGGAAATTTATCACACAACTTTTTTAAAATAGGGACGGGTATTTCAATAACTTTGCAATCAACGACTGCAATAAATGAGTAAATATAATGAGACAAGCCTTGATGAAAATGATCATGTTGCTGGTAAAAAGGAAGCTCGCCAAAAACACCCCCTACTCCTATAGATTCAATGGTATGGATGTTTGAACCTTCGTCAAAACAGGGGCTTACAGAGCCTTGTGCAACAAGGTAAACCATTTTCGCCTCATCCCCCTCTTGAGCAATATATGCACCAGTTGCATATTGTCGAATACAAGAAGACTCTAATAAAACATCCAGCAAAGCATCAGGAAGTGTTCGCCAAAATTTATGGTCGCGTAACAACTGACATACGGAGTCGGGTTGGTCATGGCATATCGCACAATTAACCCCCTTGCCTGTTCGACAGACGCGAAAAAAATAACGACAAGATTTTTCATCATCTTTTTCATACTGATAATCAACATACTGCTTCATCAGATTGATAGCTTGAGGTATTTTTTGTTGTATTGCCAATGAACGTGCACCACAACCAAAGCATTGAGCTGCTTGATTAGGTAAGTTTGCTTGATTGGATAATTGAGCAGCCATTTGCCATGTTTCACCATCATCTGTTGATTGCTCTGCCATCTCCATACAATGTTTGGATGCTGATTTGAAATCACCAGCTTGAATCGCGGCAACTACGATATTTTTCATCGAGTCTGACTTTTTCATTACTTCTCTCTTTTAATCGCTTGGGGGGGGTACGGTCGTGTATAAATAGCCTTCGTTTGCTCTATAAAACGGATGAATCTTCAAGCCGCTTGCTACAAAACATAGGTTTCCCTTTTAAGATGGAACAGAGAACTATTTTCATGACTTACAGCAGGTGCACCACATCTTTTTTTTTACTGGATTTCTTGTGTTCGACACCTCTTCCATCAATCACAAGCTTGTACCGTCTTAGACGGGCAGTTAGAATAATCAAATGCCTCGGATTCGTTGTACGATTCGTCCGATAAAACCAAATTTGTGATTTCTTTTAATGGACTGATCTGGGATGGACTCAGAAGCAGCTTTTTTCGATTGCATTAGACCTAAGATGTAGTTGAAGGTCAGTACCCGTACCCGATGCAGTAAAAGCGAGTTGGATGGATCATTGTCCAATAAAAAATAGGCCGGTGTAAAGCCATCGATAGATAATGATTGCTGGTAAAAAAGATTGTAGCTGATATCCGTTAAAAAGCTGTCAAAATGGACATCCAATAAGTTTACATGGATATGTGGAAGTTTGGAAAACATCAGGCTGACAATGCGTAGCTGATCTTCATTCCATGATAGATGGTTGATGGCATAGGTCATGGCTTCCAGCGCGGGCGTGGTCTCGGATTGAACATCCCCAGCGTGCCATTCAGTCACCATCATGGGGGAAGATAGGAACTTAGTTAGCTGCTTAAATTCCTTATCATGACCAATTTGCCCATTGTTCATCAGTAATACACCACTGTAATCATCAATGGTACGAAAGTGAATCATGCCCGACTCTTTTTGCATGATCGCTTTACGTAAAAGTCCAAAATGTTTGAAGCTCAAGTTGTAGCCAGCAGTATTAGTTACGCTCATTCCTATTCCTCGTGTGATATGCAAGCAACGCTAAAGATATCCGCAACATAGCATTATTGATGCCAGCCTACAAGGACACTTCAAAGCGCAATAGCCCAACTTTGATGGAAGGGTGGGTGTTGATTGCTCCAGGAGGCTGTCCGAAAATAGAGACCGTAGCGAGGGATTCCCATGTTGAGTCATGATTTTCGGCTCTTTGAGGTGAATAGCAGGGCTATTTAACGAAAACAGGCGGAACCCTCGCCACCAGCAAAGCCTCTGCGCGTCGCAAATCTTCGGGAGTATCCACACCGATGGTGTGAAAATCTCCGCAGGTTACAGCAATCTCATAACCGTGATACAGTACTTTTAGTTGCTCTAACTGCTCACTGTTACCTTGTGGGCAATCTTGTAGCGTGCTGTATTGCATGAGAAATTCACGGCTATAAGCATACAATCCCACATGCTGCCATGCTTGGTGATTATCTGTTTGGCGGCGGGGGAATGGAATGGCCGCGCGACTAAAATACATGGCTCGTCCCCGTGCATTGCATACAACTTTGACGACGTTGGGGTCGTGTAAGTCTTCATCACGTTGCAACGGATGGGCTAAGGTTGCCATCACCAAATGTTTGTCATCAGCAAACGGACGAATGACGGCGCGAATCGCTGCTGGATCAATCAGTGGCTCATCACCTTGGACGTTAATAATAATATCGGCATCAACATGAGCAAATGCCTCGGCTAAACGATCACTGCCGCTGGCATGGTGGTGCTGGCTCATGAACACACGAGCTCCCGTATCTAATGCGACATCAGCGATGCGCTGATCATCCGTGGCTACAACTACGGGGCCAACATTCGCTTGAATAGCGCGATTCACCACATGGGCAATCATCGGCTGACCATGCAACAGGGCTAAAGGTTTGTCAGGGAACCGTGTCGATGCCATACGCGCAGGGATGCCAATAGCGATGGATTGAGTCATCAGATGCCTCCTGTAATTTGCCAGCCCGCTGCTGTTTTTTTGAGTAGAACGCGCTCTCGCTGCACCAGCGAGCGCCATGTTTGATCTTGCAAGACGCGCAAGCTGTAACTTTGTTCACATGCAGCATGCGGGCCGTCGAGTGTTAAGGTGCGATCATGGGATTGCATTTGAATTTGCTCGAACTGTTCAAACAGTTGTTGTTGCGCCCGAACCTTATCCGTTTTGCTTGCGCCATTTTCGTTAAAGTCATCCGCTAACAGGGCTGAAAAAGCTGCAATATCACGCTCCGAAACAGCGTGGTCACGCGCATTCAACACCTGTTCAATAGATTCCTTTTCAGCAAATCCGCAGGATGATAATAGTATGAGTGTGCATAATAAGTAGTTGAAGCGACTTCGCAGCTTAATCATGGTCATCATTCACACTGGTTACTAATCATGATCCAACGTGCCATCGGTACAGTCTAATACCAGCTTCCCCGTCGTTTGCCCCAGCTCGATGCGTTGATGTGCTTGCGCGGCTTCAGCCAGTGGCAATACAGTATCAATATGCACGGTGAGTTTGTCTTGTGTCATCAGCTCGGCGCACTCTTCTAAAATAGCAGCTTGATGTTCTGCTGCTGCGTAATCGTTTAACAGCATGGGGCTGAGCATCAGCTCTTGCGCTAGGGTGATATTTTTTAAGCGCAATTGCGCCCAATCAAGTGTATCAGGGAACTGTAATAAGCTGACTACAGTGCCATAATTTGCCACGCTGGAAATCAGCGGAGGCAATGTTTCGCCGCCTACCGTATCAAATAACAGATCCACACCAGCACCATCTGTCCACTCCATGACAGCAGCAACAACATCTTCCTGCGTTCGGTCAATCACCGCATCAGCACCCAAGGAGCGGGCTAAATCAGCTTTTTCCTCAGAACTTACGGTGCAGATCACGCGGCAGCCTGCTTCCTTGGCTAATTGAATAGCGACATGACCGACACCACCTGTGCCACCTGTAATAAACAGGGTTTGCCCTGCTTGTAAGCGTGCTCGGTCAAACAACGATTCCCATGCGCTAATGAGCACCAAGGGGGCAGCAGCGGCTTGTGCCATATTGCATGCTGTGGGTTTGTGTGCGATATATTGTTCTGGCACGCAAGTAAATTCAGCATAATTGCCACTGGCTTGACCAATGCCACCATAACAATAAAACACGGCATCACCCACTTGGTAATGTTCCACCTCAGAGCCTATCGCTTCGATGATGCCAGCACCATCACAGCCGGGGATGAATGCCGTAGGATCACCGAGAAGACCACCACGCTGGCGTGCTTTGGTATCCACAGGGTTGACCCCTGCTGCAAAGATGCGAACAAGCACTTCATTCGGCGCACAAGATGGGCGCGTTAATGACTGTGCTTGTAAGACTGAAGTGTCCCCTGCTTCTGTTACGACGATGGCAGACATGAATGTTGGCATGATTATGAACCTGAAGAGTTAAAATTACTGGAGGGGATGGCCGATGGGTTAAGTCCTTGCCATCCTTTAGCTGCGTTAGCGCGAGGGTCGCTTTCTTCTACCGCCAGAAGAGAACGGCGTGATTCAGGCTTTAAGTCGTCAGATATTTTTCGAGCCGCCATAGCTACTACATTAAGTAGGTCAAAGCGGCTTTCTTCGCCATTCGCTAATAAGGCATTAAAATTTTTGAATTTAGGAATATTACTACTGCGTTCAACCAGTTCTGTTGTGCCAATGTAATCTTTAAGAACGCGCACGTCTTTGGCTGACAAACCGATCACAAAGCGGTTGCGGTATAGTGTTTCTCGAGTTTTAGGGTCAACCATTTCTGCAACCACCAAGGCTGATGCCTGGTAGGGTCTGGTCATGCCATTCGCCCAAAGCCGATTTGTTCCATCTTGATGCGCAAAATAGCATCGGTTTGCTGCCGAATAGCTTTGCGACTGGGCTTAAAGTAATTCCAATAGGGTTCATTGCGATCGTGTACGGCATAGCCTGATTTTTCTAGGCGATGAATCAGAGTAGATTTAAAAATTTTGCCGCATTCCAAGCCTACGGCTCCTACCTTTTGACGGTACTCATGACCCTGAGCTTCCATGATAATATTATCCATCATCATACCGGTGCTGCCCATCATTAATAATAATGGCGAAAGGCGACGAATTTTCACCTTATCATCAAACTCAATGGCTGCGATATCGATATGATGCAGCTCTTTGCTCAGGTGGGGTTGCAAAGGCGGGTGCATCTGAGCGCAGCCAGTCAACATCGCAATCAGGCTAATTAAAAAAAAACGAAGCATAGTATTCATAGTCCGAAGCATAGTAAGGGCTTATATTTAGCACAAGCACAAGCGTAAGCTAGTCACAGTTGTACAGGCTAAACTAAGCGAAATACTTAGATGATGATCAAACCCTAGCCGATAGTGGTTTTTTGGCTTGTATGTAAGCTTCATCACTATGATAAAGAAACCAAACAAGGAGGTTTGTCATGCGTAATATTCCCTTCAAAACTATTGTCACAGCATGGATTGCAGCAACCCTCTTAACCGCTTGCGGTGGTGGTGCTGGTAGTAACCAAGCTGTTAGCCCCAGTGCATCAATCGCGCCTATTTATACGGGGATTGTATCAGCAATGAATGATCCTGAATCTCGCGTTCCTGCTTATTTTTACCATTTACCTCAAAATGGTGCGGTGGAACATGAATACTTCCACCTGCACGCTCGTGATGTGTGGCCTACCGCGACGGTGAATTATGATGTATCCAGTCAAGATGCTTATGAAAGTTTGGGTTGGGCGCAGCAGGCAGTAACGCTTCGTTATGGCAATGTC
>JAUZQP010000019.1 GCA_030950965.1 Mariprofundaceae bacterium | reverse complement strand
GAATCCAGTTGCCGCAGAGAGCCAGCCGCTGCATTGCGTGGGTTGGCGAGCAGCTTGTCACCGCTGGCATGCCGCGCTGCGTTGAGTGCATCGAAATCAGCGGTGGGCAAATAGACTTCGCCACGCACTTCCAGCACATCGGGGAGGGTCACGCCATTGATCGCCTTCATCTGCCACGGAATACCGCTAACGGTGCGTGCATTGTCGGTAATATCTTCACCTTGCCGACCATCTCCGCGTGTCGCCGCCTGCACCAGAAACCCCTGTTCATAGCGCAGATTCACCGCTAAACCATCAATCTTTGGCTCGGCAATGACTGCTGTTGGAGCATGCTCCAACAACTCTTCCAAGTGTTGCATAAACGCCTGAATCTCCGCATCGCTAAAGGCATTAGCGAGCGATAGCAGCGGCATGCCGTGGCTTACCGTAGTAAAAGCAGACGATGGCGGCGCACCCACAGTTTGGGTAGGCGAATCAAGGGGGATTTTTTCATCCGAGGCAGCTTCCAGTGTTTGTAACTCGCGCAACAGAGCATCGTATGCCATATCGCTGATGCGCGGATCATCAAGCACATAATAATAGTAATTATGCGCCTTTAATTGTTGCCGAAGTTGCTCCATTCTCGCCATCATGCACCAGGTTGGCGCACGGCTGCGGTACTATTTCCCTGCCGTTTGGGCGACTCTTTGAGTAGCGACATCAACCAAGCCCGCGTGTCGGGATTTTGCCACGGTGCAGGCCCTACAATATGTTTCACCACCACACCTTGACGGTTAATAATATAGGTTTCAGGGTAACCTGTAATGCCGTAGCGGTTAGCAAAACTTACATCCACATCGCGTACCACGGGGAAGCTAATATGATGCAATTGAATGAATTCACGCACATCGTCACCATTTTTATCGGTGGATACAGCAAATACTTTCAACCCCTGCGCTTTGAGCACGTTATACATGGCGACCATCGAAGGGATCTCTTCACGGCAAGGGGCGCACCATGTTGCCCAAAAATGGAGCAATACCACTTCACCCTGCGGTAAACTATGCGGCTGACCATCGACATCGGGCAGGGTCGTGACGATAGCACTGTCCCCTTCCTGTATTTTTTTCTGTGGCTCGGGCATGTTCATGAATGCTACCGTAACCATCCCTACCACCAAACCAATCACTGCCAACCAACGTAATGCCATCATGATGCTTCCCCTAAAATACCGTGCGGCATCGCCACCAAAACGCTGCATGATGCATGGCGCACCACACGCTCCGTCGTCGAACCAATCAACAAATGTTCCAAGGCACTTTGATGCCCGTGTTTACCCATCACAATCAATTGTACCTCTTTATCCTCTGCTACTTGGCAAATCACCCGTGCCAGCGGCGTAGGGTCTTGCACAATTTCGTGGGTTACGTCGGCATCAGCCCACGACCCTAACCATGTTTCCATGCGTTTTTGTGCCATCTCTAGCAGCGAGCGATCAACTTCTATCGCAACAGGCATCGGCATGCCATCAATATCACTGGCGTAATTCATAACTGCCGTTTCCATCACGTAGAGCACATGAATACGTGCCTCCAATAAGCCAGCCAAACGGACTGCCCGATGCATCGCTTCCGTTGCGTAATCAGAGAAATCAGTCGGTACAAGCATACATTGTTCTTTGGTTGAATTCATCACTACTCCTTTTCAAACAGGGTTTTTTTGCCATCATTGCGCCATGTTTTCGCCCAGCCAACGTTCAGCCTACATCCGCCTCATGCGTATCGACAAGCCTATTGGAACCTATTTGGTCTGCTGGCCGATGCTGTGGGCATTATGGATCGCTGGCAATGGGCACCCCGATGCCTTCATCGTCACCATCTTTTTACTCGGTGCCTTCACCATGCGTTCGGCCGGTTGCGTCATCAATGATTATGCCGACCGCCATGTCGATGGCGCGGTCAAACGCACCAGCCAACGCCCCTTGGTGACGGGCGAAATCAGACCGCGCCAAGCCTTGATCCTATTCGCCACGCTGATCACGGTCGCCTTGATCTTGGTGCTGATGCTGAACGCGCTCACCGTGCAACTCGCCATTGCCGCCGCCATGCTGGCGACACTCTACCCATTCATCAAACGTTGGAGTAATTTACCTCAATGTGTACTGGGACTTGCCTTTGCTTGGTCGATCCCGATGGCATTCGCAGCGGTGAACAACACCGTCCCCGTGGAAGCATTCCTACTCTTTTTCGCCACCGTCAGTTGGGTTATCGCTTACGATACCATGTATGCCATCGTGGATCGCGATGATGACCTACGCATTGGCGTAAAATCTACCGCTATTTTATTCGGTGACTACGATCAAACCATCATCCTGCTGCTGCATGGCATCATGTTTGCCCTGCTCTATGGGCTGGGTGTCCGCTTAGAGGCGGGATTATTTTACTACCTTGGTTTAGCTGGCGCGCTAGCCTTGGTCGCATACCAACATTATATCATGCGTAATCGGGAACGCGATGGCTGTTTTCAGGCATTTTTAAACAACCACCAGCTCGGAGCTATCATCTTCGCTGGGCTATTCCTCGATTACGCCATCTAAAAACACTGGAGTTTTCATGCATATTCGCATTGCAACACGACGTTCACCACTCGCTTTATGGCAGGCAGAATACGTCGCCGCTGAACTGAAAAAATTACAGCCCGACCTTACCACTGAATTGGTGAAGATTGTCAGCATGGGTGATAAAATTTTGGATGTTCCCTTGGCAAAAGTCGGCGGAAAAGGCTTGTTCACCAAGGAAATTGACATGGCTCTCGCCGATGGTCGCGCCGATGTAGCCGTCCATTCGATGAAGGATGTTCCCACCGAATTACCCGAAGGTATGTCGATCTGCGCTATTCCCGAACGCGCAGACCCCCGCGATGCCATTGCCACCGTTGGTCGTGTAGGGCTGGATGGTTTAGCCGCTGGCGCAAAGGTTGGTTCATCCAGCTTGCGCCGTATTTGCCAGTTGAAAAAGAGGTATCCGCATCTGGCATGCGTCTCGGTGCGTGGCAGTGTGCAGACTCGGTTGGATAAACTCGGCGTAGAAGTCGATGCCGTCATCCTCGCCACCGCCGGTGTTAAACGTTTAGGTTTATACGAACGCATGGACGGAGCGATTGACCCAGAACTGATGCTCCCAGCCGTGGGTCAAGGCACACTCGCCATTCAAACCTGCGACAATGCCGAAGCGATCAACGCCTTGGTATGCCGCCTCAATCACCGTGACACCGTTGACCGCACGGCTGCCGAACGCGCTTTCCTTGCCCATTTAGAAGGTGGTTGCCAAGTACCTATCGCTGGACATGCCACATTAGACGGCGATCAACTGACCATTCGCGGCCGTGTCGGTGATGTTGAGGGTGTGGAATTACTTGACCAAACAGTGGTCGGCTCACGGCAGCAAGCCGCCGAACTCGGCATCCAACTCGCCGAACAACTGCTAGTCGCAGGAGCAAAAGAGATCCTCCGCGAAGTGTATAAGAACAGTTAAGGCAACTGAAGGACTACAACCAACATGGGGGCAAATATCTCCAATAACCACGACGATATTGAAGGATTGGACGAATCATCCTCGGAAGCATGGGGGGATTATCCTCTTGATACGGTTTTTGTGCGCAAAGAAAATAGAACGGTTGGTGATGTCGTTCATCGCATAAGAAAAGGACGATATAAATTAGATCCTGAATTTCAACGTGATTTTGTATGGGATTCAGAACGACAAGCGCGCTTGATTGAATCTTGCCTTATGCGCATTCCACTTCCCGTTCTTTATGTTGCTGAAGATCTTGATGGACGTATTATTGTTGTTGATGGCTTGCAGCGCCTTACTACATTCTATCATTATTTAAATGATGTTTTTGCACTAACCCATATTGGTACTCATGATCCAGAATCTTTGATTACGAATAGAAAATTTTCTGAACTCCCTATCCATTTGCAAGAACGCATTGAAGACACCCAATTAACGCTATACATCCTCGACCCTAAAGCCCCAGAGCGTGCGCGATTAGATATTTTTGAACGAGTCAACAGTGGTGTCCCCCTAACACGTCAACAAATGAGAAACTGTCTCTATTCTGGCCCAGCAACGCGCTGGTTAAAAACAGCCAGTGAGGATTCATCGTTTATGCAAGCTACAGTATTTTCATCAAACGCAAAAAAAGCCATGCGAGACCGTCAGGTCATTAACCGTTTTTGTGCCTTCTATCTTTTAGATTGGTATGATTACAATGGTGATATGGAAGGTTATTTAGGTAAGGTATTAGCGTACATGAACACCATGAGCGAAGAAAATCTGGATAGTATGATGAATGCATTTCGTAGTTCTATGCACCTTAACTTTAAGCTTTTCGGCAGACATGCTTTTAGAAAGTCCTTGTTAGCAGCTAAACCTGAGGGTGCAAAATCAGTGTTTAATATATCATTGTTTGATGCCTTATCTACCGTGATGGCTAAGCATGAAAAAAAACTAGAAACAACAGAAAGTGGTGAAATCATATCTTGTGTAAAGGAGGTATTAGAAGACCCTAGTTTCATGGAAGCTATTACGCTATCGACCAATAATACTGAACAAGTTCAATGTAGGCATGCATGTTGTAATACTATTTTTGATATAATGGTTTCGTAGCTGATGATTAACGCTCTAAATTCAACGAAAGGTAAAACACCACAAAGGAATGATCATGCTAACAGAATTATTTATTGAGAACTTCAAGTGTCTTAAAAAACAATGGCTACCATTAGCTCCATTAACCTTACTTACGGGATTTAATGCCGCAGGCAAATCTACCGCTATTCAATCATTGTTGCTTGGTGCTCAAATGGCTCAAAGAAATAATCAGTGCCAGACTGTTCCTTTGAATGGAAACTTGGTTAAATTGGGAACAGTGGGTGATGTGCTATGCCACAATGCCGATGAACGAGAAATACGATTGGAATATTCAACAGAAGATTTGCATGGTCAAGTCATACTTGATGCTTCGGAGCGTGCAAAAACATCGTTGCAGGTAAAACCAGCAAGCACGCTAACGTCAGAGCACCCTATTGTTTCAATGTTAAGCAATATCATTTACATTAGTGCTACGCGCATCGGCACATCTGATGTCTTCCCTTTCCCCTACGATGATAGTCTTGTTTTTGCAGATGTGGGTGATTGCGGTCAATTTGCTCCATGGTGGTTTCATGAGTATTCTGATGAAGAAATTGATATAAAAAAAGCACACCCTCAAGAATCTGCTTTGGTTATGCGGCGGCAATTTAATGCATGGGCAAATGAGATTTTCCCCGGTAGCGAAGCAAATACAGAGCGCGTTGAACGAACATCTTTGGTGCGGTTAGAGATGCGAACGGGACTTCAACAGCAATGGAAACGGCCCGCAAATATTGGTTATGGTTTGACCTATGCATTCCCCATTATTGTTGCAGGACTGCTCGCAAAAAAGGGGCAATTGCTGGTTATTGATAGCCCAGAAGCGCATCTTCACCCTCAAGGACAATCACGCATTGGTTATTTTTTAGGTGTTATCGCAGCCGCCGGAGTTCAAGTCGTGGTAGAGACGCATAGTGACCACGTTTTGAATGGCATACGTTTAGCTGTTGCAAAACATATCATTCAGCCTGATAAGGTGGCGATTCATTTTTTCTCATCATCTGACACACCCAATACTTCGCCACATATCACCTCACCTTCCATGGACAAAAAAGGTTCGCTAAGTGAATGGCCCGATGGTTTTTTTGATCAAACAGACAAAGACTTGGCGATACTCAGTGGTTGGGCATAGCAGGTATGGAATGGATTCTTAATGACCTTTCGTTAGAACAGCAGTTTGTTGACAAAGATGATTTCATCAAAAAAATGACCGTCTTCTTACAAACAAAAAACAGCCACGCCATATTAAACCAACATCTCCTATGCTCAAGGCAATTAGGAAGTGTTAAAGTAGTAGGGGATATTACATTCTCACAAGCGGTAATGAGATATAGCCCGCCAACATTGAAGCGGCAGCTACTCAGTTGGGTTAATAAACACGGACCTTTTTGGCAAGATCATCGTGTTGCACATGAAGATGACTATTTTGAATGTCACGGTATTGATGTAACGGATCAGGGTTTAGGTGAATGTGCAAGACGTGCCATAAAGAAGCTGGCTGTTTGCTCCTACAGTTTTACAGGCCAGTTTAACCATAGCCCCATCACTATTCAGCATGGCTTAGTTGAAGAACCTATGGGGTTTTATGATATTAACAATATTTGGACTGCCGATGCATTAATCACATCTGCGCGACAATCGCTGCCTGCTCCTAAAAATTGGGCTGAAGCGATTGAACGACTCATTGAGGAATACCCCTGCCTCACTTTATCTAATCTTATTTTTGAACAAATGGCTCCTGTTCCTTATAGCCGAGGAAACTATGATAGCATACGCGAGCGTTTTAGAGTTCTACGAGAGTACCTCAATAGCCGTGATAACGTCGGAAAGCACACTAAGAAAAGTAACGAAATACTCATAAATTATTTTCAAGGTGAAAAATCATGGTTTTCGGATAGTTCAGAGTCAGAGTGTCGAGATTTTAAAAGTGCATTAAGTTTTAAAGACTTGTCTAACCATGAGGTAAAGCTTTTCCCATTTCATGGGAAAATTAAGACACCTCAACTAAGAATTCATTTTGAATGGCCCATTCCTCCAGAATGCCGCCAGATTCAAGTTGTTTACATGGGGCCAAAGCTTACCAAGCGTTAAAGTAAAAATAGCCTTCCCGTCTAAGACGGACCAAGCTTGTAATCGATGAAAGAGATGTCAAACACAAGAAATGCAATAAAAGAAAGGATGTGGGTGCACCCTCTCTAAATCATTGAAAGACTTGCTGTACCGTCTTAAAAGGGAAGCCTGAATTCAGGTCATTCCCCATACCCCTTTGAAAAAAAATGGTGTGGGGATTAAAACAAGATAAAAATTCATCGTCACCGTGGACACCGCTGACACAATGTAGGCATGATAAGCCTACAGAACTCAACGTAAAACTAAGGGAAAACTAAGGGGAAACTTTAATATGAGCACACGAATCGTTTATCGCAAGCGTCCGAAGTATCACGTCACAGCTGTGCAGTTAGACCTGAGTTTTAAGCGTTTTGAATATCAAAAATGGAATAAACCCCAAGTGTGCAAAAGGGGCAGTTGGTTGGTCAACAACAATGGTGAAGTGTACACCGTGGAGAAGGATTATTTCAGGGAGCATTACCAGCAAGTTAGCCCTGGTGTGTATAAAAAAATAGGGGCAGTGTGGGCAGAAGTAGCCACTAAAAGTGGTGTTATCAAGACCAAAGAGGGGGAAACACCGTATAGCACAGGTGATTATTTAGTGTTTGACCGTGCTGAGGGCGGCGATGGTTATGCCATCAAAAAGAATGTTTTTGAGCATATGTATGAACAAATCAATGACGATACTTCATTAACCGCTGAACAAACCACCTATATTAAAGAACGTATTCAATCAAAAATAGACGACTTCAAAAAAAAGGCAGACTGTAATCAATGGCGTTTTTTCTTTTGGCAAACCATCGCGATTATTGCCGCTGCCGCCGTCCCTGTGCTTACAGGCTTTATCACCGATGGCAACATGGCGTTTAAATGGCCAGTGGCAGTTTTAGGCGGCTCTTCGGCAGTCATCGTAGGCCTGCTGAGCCTATTTAAATACCAAGAAAACTGGCTACGCTACCGCACCACCTACCATGATTTGGATTCGCATCTATCCCAATTCAACATTGGCGTGGGTCAGTACGCCGACAAAAAACAGGCGTTTGATCTGTTGGCAGAGAATTGTGAAAATATCTTGATGGCAGAAGTAGGGCAATGGGCAGAAAGTAGAAATGCTAAGAAAAAACATGATGATGCATATGGCTAAAACTGCTGATTGCTATGATTGAAATCCAGCCATAAAACCATAGCTTCGCAGGCTTAAAAATTAGAGGAACGAAGGAGGGTATGTGTCAGGTTCGATATTCATCAGTTATTCACGCAAAGATCGCGCACAGGTTGATGAGCTGACACAACTGCTGAAAAAGTCTAATTTCACCCATATATGGTACGACCAACAACTCACTGGTGGTGTGCATTGGTGGTCAAGCATTTTGCAACAAATTCGCGATGCCGATGTGGTGTTGCTGGCAGTATCAAGCCATTCCATAAATTCCCCCGCCTGCCAGCGCGAGTACCGTTATGCATTAGCCCTTCATAAGGTCGTGATTCCACTGCGCATCGAAGCATCGTACAATGCTTCACAGCTACCTGCCGACCTTCAAGCCTTGAATATGGTGGACTTTCTCAAGGCTGATCTATTACCTGTGATTGCAGCGATTAA
>JAUZQP010000189.1 GCA_030950965.1 Mariprofundaceae bacterium | reverse complement strand
CTAAGTGGTTTAAAACCACGAGAAATCGAGGGTTTTTACCAAAAACCCATCATTTTTAAGTGGTTATAAAATGGATAACCTATTGTTATTAATGATAATCTAATTAATCTTTTACGCTTTTTCTATAGCGAACGGTGAGTTTAATAGGGGTCTGAATAATTACGCATTCTGGGCAGCATAAGGTGATAAGAGACATAGCTGAAAACACTCCGAATAATCCTAAGTAGGTGCACAAAAGTCTTTTAACATTTCTAACTTGTCTATTCGCGCGATATTCTTCGTTATGAAAAACGTTACATATTAATAATATGCGCCGTTTTCATGCCTTGAATATCACGAAATATTCGGCGCAATAAAATGTTAAAAGACTTATGCACACCTACTTACAAAAAAGGTGATCTAATATTGATTGCGTTGAATAGATAAGTGAGTAGTTTTTCAGGCTTCCCGTTTAAGACGGAACAAAAAAGAGTTACAACCTGTTTTTTACGCATTTGCATTGAGCACCTTCCTTACCTGCCTGGCAACGAGGGCGGCGTGTGTTTCTAGCCTGAATAATCCGTATAGCTGCTTGTAGCTTCTGTCATAACAATGCAGCAACCACATGAGGTGAGCTGTAATCATTCACTCTTATCTCTGTTTATCCGTGTTCATCCACCATAGGATATCTATAACCTATTGATTTTTCTGCCTGCCCTTTCTTAAAAAGGAAGCTGTTTTTCACAACTGCACTGCCAAGGAGCACACTCATATTGAACTGCAATCAAAGCCCCCCTTTCCATGTATTGATTATTGAAGATGATAGCACCTATTCAGCTATGATTGCATCTTACCTCGAAACATCGAATGATACATGGCACATAGAGGTAGCATCAACGACTACGGAAGCATATACATTATTAGACCATCAAATGATGGATATAATTTTGTTTGATCTCGATATCACTGAATTCAACGTGCCATCGAATGGTAAAGATGCTGCTTCCACGGCATTGCTTCACTTAAAACAATGCCGCTCTATCTGCAATGGAGCAACGGCGATTGTAGCGATCACCCATCGCCATGACGATATAGGCAGTCGTGTGATTGAATGTGGTGGGCAGGATTGTTTGATTAAAGATGAAATCTCTCCCTTCACCTTGGTGCATGCGATGCATGATGCGGTAGAACGTCAGCAGTTGCGGCAAAACCTTAGTCATACGCAACAACAAATAGAGAGCACTACGGCATTGATGAATCGCTGCATCGACAATGCACTGGTTGGCATTTGGGATTATGACCTTCGTCATCATCGCATGTATTTATCGCCGCATTGGAAAAAGATGCTGGGCTATACCCATTATACTATTCCGAATAAAGAAGAGTGGTGGCTGACACTGGTTCACCCTGATGATTTAGCGAGGGTGGAGGCAGCAATCCGCCAACACATGGACAAGCGCAGCCGCCATTTCCGTACTGAACATCGTTTGCGTCATCATGATGGGCATTGGATTTGGGTCTACTCTTCTGGTGCTGTAACATGGAGTGATGATGGTAGACCGCTGTATCGCAGTGGTACGACGGTGGATATCTCTGATCGAAAACGACTCGAAGGAGCCTTGCAGGAGACTTTAATCAAGCTTCAGCAAGAACATAAACGCAAGGAACGATTCCTTTCCAGCATCGGTCATGACATACGCACGCCGATGAATGCCATACTCGGTTTCTCTGAGCTTATGCTGCGTGCGCTAGAGGATGGTGATCTCGACAAACAGCAACTACGCGAACATTTAAAATTAATTCACAGTAATGGTGAACTACTCAATGGACTGCTGAGTGACCTGCTGGAGCTTTCTCGCTTGCATAGCAATGATGTTGTTGCCGTCAACAAAACGATCCATCTTTGGCGCTTGTTGGAAACGTCTATCCTTGTTTTTAGACCATCTGCCAAAGAAAAAGGTCTAGACTTTCAGCTACTCATTGACCCTTCCATCCCGATGAGTATTAACATTGATGGCGAACGACTGCGTCGTATTATTTACCATTTACTCAGTAATGCAGTAAAACACACCGACGATGGGTATATTCTAGTTCACGCCAGCTTTACGCAGGGGCAGTTTGCACTACGAGTGGAAAATACGGGTGCTAGGATGACCACCAAGCAAAAGCGTATGTTGCATCGCAACTTGGAAGAAAGTGCCCAACATAAGATAACAGAAGGCATTGGCTTATCTATTTGCAGTGGCTTAACGCGCATTTTAGGCGGCAAACTTCATTTGAAGGATCGTGTAGGCGGTGGCTCTGTATTCAGCCTAACATTACCCATCAGTCATGATGTTGTGGTAGCGCGCTTCAATGCGGTACCGCGAGTCATCTGTATCAGTCATGACCCCTCATGTGCACGCTATATTAGTCATGCTGTGGTGACTTGGGGTGGGCAATGCGTAGTGGCAACGACTCCACCAGCGCAAGTAAGTGATGTGGATGTACTGCTGATGGATATACGAGAGCAGCGTGGCGGGAACGCATGGCCTAGTTCACCACACAACACGCAACGTGCCATTATTTATGATACCTTGAACCATGAGCACGATGTGGAACCTTACATGTTAGCACAGGGTGTGACGCACTTAACGTGGCCTATTCAACTCAGTGAACTGTATCGCTTATTGGATAGCCCTGTAGCCTCCAGCACAGTAGCTACTGGTACAGAAGAAGCACGATTGCCCTTGAATGTATTGGTCGTTGAAGACACTGAGATAAACCGTAAAGTGGCATACTTGATGTTGCGCAAGCTGGGTGTACAACATACGTTTGCGGTCAATGGCACAGAAGCCTTGGCTCTCTACCGCGCCCACCATTATGATTTTGTGTTATTGGATCTGAATCTACCCGACATCTCGGGCAAAGAGGTCGCCGCAGGCATGCGTGCTATCGAAGCAGACACTTGGGGGCGCACCTTTATTTGTGCTTTAACCGCCGATGCTCGCCCTGAGTTGCAAGATGATATTCCCGAGCTGGATGAGTTCTTAACCAAGCCGTTGTCCACCGAGCGTTTAAGCACAGTGCTGGATAGTAGAGATAGCATTCAATCTTCCATTGAATCAGCGACCTTTCATAACACCTTAGATCTCCTAGGTGATGAGGCAGAAAGCTTTGTACATGAATTTTTTCAACAATTACGCAGCTCTGTTGCCAAGATGCAGGCAGCGTTGTTGGCAGAAGAGTATTCGGCGATATACGACGTTTGTCACAGTTTAAAAAGTGCAGCAGGTTATGTTGGTGCCGTGACATTAAGCCATCTATGCGAAACCTTATGTGCATGCACGAAACATCAACACCCCGTATGGGATGATGTGCAGCACGATGTAGATCAACTTGGTATAGCGTCAGAGCAGGTCATGGAGGCCTTGCATAAGGAGTTTGCTCATGTTCTCAGCCAACCATGATTTTTCCGATTGTCACACCATGGTGGTGGAAGATAGCCCTTTAGACCGTAAAATATTTTGCGCTATTTTGAAACGATTGGGTATCCATCATATTACCCAATGCTGCAGCGGTCATGAAGCATTAATCACGCTGCAAGATCACATTCCTGATCTCATGGTGCTAGATATTCGTTTGGGCGATATGAATGGTTTAGACCTATGTGAGCAGATTGGCGGAATGCCGGGCTTGGAGAGCACATCCATTGCCATGCAATCGGGGCTAGGTGACATCGACACCATTAAAGAGGCTTTTCGTCGCGGGGCGCATGATTACTTCATCAAACCCCTCAAGGAAGAGGAGGTGGCCGTACGCTTGCAATCCATGTTGCTGTTGCGCAACGAAATGAAAGAGCGCATTCGTCATACCCAAGCACTTTCATTACTATTGCGAAAAATTCTCCCTGAACCGATTGCGCAAGAGCTAGAGGATGAGGGGGCTGTCCAACCGCGCTGGTGTGATGATGCAGTGTTGATGATGCTAGATTTCACTGCTGCCAGCCGTGTTGCCTTAGAGATGGATGTAGAAGAACTCATTCAGCATTTTAATGCACAGTTTGATGCCTTCGATGAAATAAGCGATCATTATGGTATTACGCGTATCAAAACCGTAGGCGATGAATACCAAGCGGTAGCAGGGCTGTTTGCTCATGACCCTCACATGGCAATACGCTCACTCGCTGCCGCCTTTGATATGCGCTGGTTGGTGCAACAATGGATGCGTAGGAGAAGTGAACAACAACGCCCGTGCTGGAATATCCGGCTTAGCGTGCATCGTGG
>JAUZQP010000188.1 GCA_030950965.1 Mariprofundaceae bacterium | reverse complement strand
AGATAATCCTTCTTTATCATAAGCTTGTTCCGTGGTTTCCATAATATTCCCTTGTGTTTTTCATTTTCCCACCAAAAGTGTGGAAGAGAAAAGATGTTGTCCACAGATGAGGCATCAATCATGGTGCCGACCATTCGCATGGCTACTGTGACCTTTACACCTACGGCATAACAAGACCCTAGTTCAAGCATGCTACGCCTGAATCATTCACTCTTATCTGTGTTTATCCGTGTTCATCTGTGGACTATCATTCCAGCCTTTGCAAACGGATGAATCGGCCGTAGATCGGTACACTCATCGCACAAATAACACGTAGGGTAATTTTGCTTGCCGTTGCGTTTGCGTATCGACCTGCCATACGATGGATTCATGCTTACTTTCATCAACCAAGGAGGTGGCAGAGTCGCTGGCTAATTGCAACCAGATCACCAGTTCTGCCAGCCCATGCTCTAAAGGGTATTGTTGTAATAATTCACCTAGAGAAATTTGGTTTTGTTGTAGCAAAGCTTGGGCTAAATGGCGTTTCAAACGACCTTTATCGACCACAACTTGGGCAAAGAGTGCATCCGTGTTGGCAGACTCTTCCCCCATTTCTAGGGTCACGGCTTCGATGACCACCTTGAGCGGCGGCTGATACATCGGGCGTTCCATCGGCAAGATGAATGCCAAAGCCATCTCATCCATCGTCATCACGGTGCCTGATGGTGGCGTTACCGCGATGTCACAGGCGGTGGCTTTGATATGATGGAGAATGTCCATGATGCGCTTGTTTTCCAACCATGCTTTATCATCAAGGAAGCGGCGTAACTGACCCGATAGCTGCGCCACCGTGCGCTGGGTATGTTCGCCAGCATTGAGCCAATCATAATGCACGCGCCGCAAACGTGGGTCAGGGCGTGATTCGGAAACAGGTGGCAAGTCCATCACTTTGTCTAACAAGTCGGTCAGCTCTTCTTGGCGACGGCTAGACATGAGAAAGTCCCAAAAGGCGCGAAAGCTTTTCCCTTGGTCGGAATCTGTAATGTCATCGCATTCACTGAGAATATCTTGCAGTAACGCGCCTTTACTACCTTCCCATAGGGCAATCCGTTGGCGTACATTGCGATCCAATTGGCGGAAGTTCTGCTCCACTTCGCGGAAGTCGCTTAACAATTCCCCCGCCATCATGACAAATTGCTGAAAGCGGTCTTTTAACGCAGTTTCATCCAGCAGCGGAATGTCACCACCCTGAATGCGTTTGATTTCGGCATCAATATAACGCCGTTTTTTACGCAGTTCAGCAATGCGGACTTTCGGGTCGGTTTCGCTGCCCTCAGCAATTTGATGCAATAAATCGAACAAGGTCAGCAAGCGTGATTCTGTGCCAACGAAACTGCGTTCGCTTAAACTGGCTAACCAGCGAATGCCTTTTTCGGTGGCTGGCGTAAGGTCGTAATGAGGCTCATCGGAGTTGCCAGGGTAATACTTGCGTAACCAGCCTTGCGCATTATCAGCCCAATCATTGAGGTAATCGAGCGCCGCTCTGGGGTAAGCATCCTCGCCTAAGCGTTCACGCAAGGCGTACAACTCATCCTCTAAGGCTTCCTGAATATCAGCCTGTGCCATTTCGCGCACATTTGGCATAATAAACACACGGTATAAAAAGCTCACCACCAACGGTGCCGAATCAGCCCGCAACAAACGCCATGCAGGATGATTTTTACGCAACGATTCCAAGGCACCATGCGTTAATGTATTGCTGTTCCCCATAAACCCCTCATAGCCCGAATGATTGAGGGGCTGAAGTATCCGTCTAGAGCCAGCGTTGTACACTGTTTTGATCAAACGTCACGCGCACATCCACACCGCGTATGGTGTAAGCTGCGACGACATAACACGCATTGAAGCCGTGACTCGCCGCTTCATCAAAGCCACTGAGCAACTGTCCTTCCGCTGAGTGTTAAGTAAACATTGTTATTTACATTACTTAACACGTTAACTAGGATTCCATTTCTAGGTTATTGACAGGAAAGGAGTATGCCATGAATAAGAATCTTATTGAGTACATTATTGCAAAGACTGGTCTCAGACAGACGGATATTGCTAAAGAGCTCGGTGTTAGTCGCGCTCAAGTGTCAAAATGGAAATCTGGTGAATTCATCCCTTTTGAAAGGTCTAAGATTTTAATGAAGATGGCAGATATATTCACCGATGATATTGAGTGGCTCGAGTTGGCTGGGAGTCAGGAAAATGCCAGTGCTTGGTGCGAGTACATTAGGGCGATGAATGAGATTTCTGACGCGAACACTTGGTGCGTGAAGGAGGAAGCGGAGCTGAAGACTTGTTTTATTTTGGGTGATTTTAAAAATGCTGGTATCCCTGTTCCAGAAGTTGCTCCATCGACAGAGGGTTTTCATGACGAAGATTATGACTTTAGCCCATTTGATTCTTTAGTTCATGATTTTTTTGAAAACTATGGCTGTTACGTAAATTGGGCATCAAGACACCTATTATCACTTGACCATGTAGATCTTTATGATGATGTGACGGAGCTAGAGTCCTCAGCAATATCATTAGCTATTTCTAACCTTGAAGAAGGTTTTCTTTCAAATGTAGGTGCTGATATGGGTGCATTTAAATTATACCAAGAGAAGTCGAATAGAGCATGTAGAAAAAAAATGCATCATTTTTGTTCAAAAATGAAGCAACTCGGTGTCCCATTCGAGATTGATTATTACGTTTATGTGAATGAATCCCCAAACTGGCTTGAGGATGAAGATATGATGGCAATGATAACTTGCAATAGTGTTATTGATCATCTTCCTTATGGTGAGCGTGAGCTTATAAAGCAAACAAGCTTAGTTGCGGATCTTCTCGGAGAGCTTCATATAAAGATCGATACTTTGTTGTCGAATGAGGAAAGAATAGGCTCACAGAATTATTAAAGCACACTCCGCCATTGGGGAGTTTTTATCTTAATCGTGATGCAAAATGAATAAAACTGAATGAGGGAGAAGGCTTCGGCATTGGTTGCTTTAGTATTAAAAAGCAACAATACCGAAGCTTGCCCAAATTCTTCCCCATAACTCTTATCATAACCATCTATTGATGGGCTGAAGTATCCGTCCCTAACCAGCGTTGCACACTTTTTTGACCGAACTTCACCGCATAAAAAAACATCAATACCGAAGCCAGCTAAAAATTCGCTAGCATCATACATCATTGGTGAGCGTAGCGACGTTCCTTGAATGTACATCGTTATGTTCTATTCGTAATGTGTCCATAATCGAATAACCTTCACTGCTCGCTCATCTTCATATACCTGATATACTATTCTATGTTGTACATTTATTCTTCTCGAATATGTACCAGCCAAATCACCTATTAATTTTTCATACGGTGGTGGATTTTGATAAGGGTCTTCTTTGATGACGGCTAAAAGTTTTTGAGCCTTCTTTCTCAAATTTGACGATGCAAGCTTCTTTGCATCTTTTTGGGCTTGTTTTGTGTAAAATAGTTTCCAAATCACCAATCTAATTCCGTGGAGCAAGCTGAAAGAGGCTCGCTCATTCCTTCTTTAATAAACTCACGCATGTTGGGGACTGAAAGCAAGTAAAGCGTTTCGGTTATAGACTTCCAATCATCTTCTGAAATAAGGACTGCATTTCCTCTTTTTCCAGTAATGATAATAGGCTGATGTGTTTGAGTCGTTTCATCAATCAAGCTATATAATTTTGAGCGAGCCTCTGTAGCATTCAAAATGGTCATGGTTAAATCCTCTGTACAATAGAGTACGTCTAACCGTACGCTATGTCAAAATAATCCTAGAGCGCAATGTTCAAGTTTTTTCCAAGGCATACAAAGTTCGAGTTAGATACCGTCTTGAAAGTCAACTTTTTTATAATGGGGAAAACCAATGCCGAAGCTTGCGCCCCCAACCCTTCCCCATAAACCCCTATCATAACCATCTATTGATGGGCTGGAGTATCTACTCCTAACCAGCGTTGTACACTGTTTTGATCAAACTTCATCCGCACGTCCACATATACACCGCGTGTGGTATAACCTGCCACCGAGAAATCTCGCGCATTGAATCCGTGACCGTTGTAACCAATACTGAGCCACATATCATCCATGATATTATAGCCCACAGCAGCACCAAAACTGCTCAAGAACTGCCCATTGCCATAACCATGCATCATCGCGCCTTGCAAGGAGACATCCCAATCCTCGTGGAGGTCATAACGCCAGCGCGTAAAGAGAAAGTCCGTAATTGCACTCAAAGGCAGTTGGTTGATGTTTTGCCGTGACCATTTGATACCATGATGGAACTCCCACTGATGCTTCGCATTGTATTGCCAGTTGGCGTGCATATTGTTGATGTAATTCCAGCCCAAGGCTTTCGTCGTACCATTGTTGCTGGCGTTGTACTTCACATCCAAACGGTTAAACAACATCAAACCATCATAATCGGGTCGCCATGCCAGACCTAATGATGTCAATGCGTTGGTCTGAAACGTCCCCAGTACGGCGCGACTATGCGTTGCCAACGTACTCCACGACAGACTCAGCGCATCTTTCGGTTCACCTTGAATCCCCGTACTAACGCTCCAACTGCGCGTACTGCTAGCCACCCGATGCTCCAAACGGTTCGTCCAACGCCATCCTTTTGGCGAGTAGTTTGCACCAATGGAAATCGCGTTAAAATCACTGTTTCCGCCTGCTGCCAGGGGCACGTTGGGGTTAATGGCGGTGGCGCCTGGATGCTTCAGCGTTTGCGAACGATCCAAGCCTAGATCCAATTGCCACTCCTTGTTCAACGTCCATTGCTGCTTCATGCCAATATTGGCAAAGCTGCGCAAGCCATTTTCGCCCAGTGATTGCTCATAGCGGGTGAGTAACTGACCACCCGACCACGGTGATGACTTCAAACCAATGCGCGTGGTGGAGCTATTTTGCAATGCCCCTTGCGTCCATTCTTGGGCAACATCTAAACCTATCTTTTCGGACAGCATATAGGTGGCACCAGCCGTCGTTCGCGTCGGGTAATCGGTGCTATTGGTCGCGCCACTTAATGCCTGTTCACGCGATGCTTGCAGGGTTAAACGATTGCCCACACGCGTCGTACCACTGGTCGTCAATAAGCGCGAACGGTTTGTCTGCCCCGTTGCCAAGCGATCTCGCGCAGCATTCACCCCTGCTTTAAGACTGTGTTCTTTGAACTGCCATGCCACTTGATTATTCAGCGTGTCCCGGGTGCTCCCTGTCAACAAACCTTGCTGGCGTGCCGCTGCCGAGGAGACCGACCATTGATCGGTGAATTTATAACGAACATCACCGCCCAGTTTGCGCGTACCATTTTCGCTGCCCTGCTGCTGACCAATACCAAAATTGTTTTGCATCTGCCGCACATAGGCTTTGCTACTCACCTTTTTACCCAAATGCGTAACGCCCACGGTGTAAGCATTGGCTTGCACCACACTGGCTGGCGTTGCACCATTATGACTGCGCGCTATTTCCGCTTTGATTTCGGTCGCGCTGCCCACTTCCACGGTGGCATCCATCGCCATCACACGATTGTTGTGATATAATTGACCCTCACGGACAAAAGTTGAGCCAATCTCCACCGACTCCAACGGCTTGCCATAGACCCGACCGCCAGCATTGAGGAATTGGTCTTTGCTATCATTCGATTCATATTCGACCACGATATAAATCGGATTCATATGAATATCACGCGAATTTACAGGGGCTTTGAAGTACAACGTTCCTGCCTGATAATCAATATCATAATCGACAAAACGCTGCATTTGCACGGTGTTGGTGATGACATTGCTTTGGAATCGATCACGGGTTTCCACGCGCAGTTTTTCACTGCCTGAAATAATATTTTTCCGACTCAGTCGATACAGCCCACTGGTGCCATTGCCGCGCAATTCATCTTTGACATAAGATTGACTGGTACGCGAGGCAAAGGCGGTATAACCATAGCGACTCTTCTTCATCTCCGACTTGATACCATTCATGGTACGCACATAACGTCCCAGTTCGGTGATGGAAAGCCCTGTATCATAATCACCAAACATGGCGTAAAAGGTGTCACGCTCCAATTTCAGGTAGAGTTTTTTCTTTGATGCCGCATCACTTTGCCGTTGCACCACATCGCCATAGAGGGTGTAATATTGCGTCGGGTTAATGTATTGCTGCAAGCGGTTACGGTTCGCACCATCGGTTTTGGAACTATCGTAAGCCATCGTCAACAGGTATTTCCCTTTGATTTGACCCTTGGCGAAGAATGCTAATTTACCATCACGGTAATAACGATCAGCGGACACCTGTTTATCCACAGGCGTAACGTGACCAGCGACCTGTTGCCAACCCGCCTTACCTTCGGCTAAGCCCACTAAAATCCAATCCCTATACTCAGGTGTCACAAATACTTCAATACTGCGTTGCACGGCATTGTAACCAATATTCACACGATGCGTGCCACTCGCCCCTGTGGGTTTGAACGACATCCAGCCATCACGTTCCACCATCACTGTTTTGGATACAGCGGCATTCGCCTCTTCAGGCGTTTGATACAACTCACTGCGCGGCATGGGCAATAAATCACCGCCACGCATCTCCACCTCTGTACGCGCGCGAATAATTTCCCCGCTATCGTCTAACAACTGCACGCGAATGCGCACAGGCGTTTTACCATCCGCGATGTTTTTACCCGCTTCTAAAAAGCGAATTTGTGCCACTTCACCCGTCCGAACGTAATGAACATCTTGTTTGAAGCGTGCATTACCGAAGGGACCTAAACCTTCCAAACGCATCACATGATCGCCTGGGTCACCCAGATCCACACCAATAAAGGTATAGAGAGTTTTATCTGTTTGTGGATCCATGGACTTAAAACCGATGCGGTCATTGGGTACCGGCTTACCATCAATCATCAGCTTCAATTTCAAGCGCGAATCCAATTCCACACGTACAGCATTGATACGATGCGGCACACCTAAACCATCATAATGGGATAAGATACCCTCCGTTGCTTTTTTCTTGTCCTTCTTGGGTGCGATTACTTGCGGTGTTGCTACCGCTGGCTTTTTATCATCCCAACTACCCACCGCCTGAGTTGCTGCTGCATCCTTCGTCTTCACCAAGCTAAAAGAGGAGCTTCGGTTTACCTTCACCGCATCCACAAACACCTGCGCTCTACGATTGCTGGCACGACCCTCTTCGCTATCGTTAGTGGCTACAGGTTCAGTACCTCCCTTACCCTCGAAGCGAATCGCATCTTGTTGCAACTTCAGAGCCTGCCCGAGGTATGCTGCAATACTCGCCGCACGCGCCTGTGACAGAGCCTGATTGTCGGCAAACAACTGGCGATGATTCGGCGCAATACGTACATCATCGGTATGACCCACTACGCGCAAGTGCTCAAGCTTCAAACCTTGGAGCTGTTGCACAATCGCATCCAGAGTCTGACGGTCTTGCTCCGACAAGGTGGCAACCAAGGTGTCAAAATGAACATTCATCGCAAATTCACGACTCACATGATCCTCTTTCGAACTGTCTTGCAACTGCACCGTAGTCATGGCAGTGCGTCCGCGTGGTGTAGCAGGTGCCGAAAAGCGCACATAGGCAACACTATCTTTCACGCCATCTTTACGTTGCGCTAAGGCGGAAAGGCGAAAACGAACATGCTGCTCTTTTTTCGCTGCCGATAACGGCCATAAATAACCAATCATGCTGGCATCTGGTGCATGTTTGACACCATCTAACAGGGCACTGGGTTGATCGACTTGCCAACCATCGGGCGGTGAATAGACAGCAAAATACTTTTTGAGCGGCACGCCACCCTGCTGATGAACATCCAAATCAATCCATACATCGCCCTGCCCATCTTGCGATAGTTTTTGGCTGATGGAGACAGGGGTTTCAGGTGGCGCAGTGGGCAACACGCGAAAGTTTGCACGCACCAATGCGCCAGGCTGCGCATCGACAAATTGTGAAACACGGTTACCTGCAAAGCGCGTGTTGGGTAAAGGCGCAGGTGTGTAGCGTTCGGGCACCGTGTCCAACTGCAACACATGGGTGCCTGGGCTCACATCTTCAATATGATAATGCCCATCTTTATCCGTACTAATAAAGGTACCATCTTGCATGTAAATACGAATCTTGGGCAAGCCTGGTTCGCCAGGGTCATTGAAGCCATTGTCGTTACTATCGACAAACACACGCCCAGCAATGAGGGACTTTTGTGCCATCAAATCGTCAGCCACCAGCACCGTCGCTAATGCGGTATTAGAGCCCACAGAAATACCAATAGAGAGCCCTGTTGCAGATGCTTGATTGGTCGCCTCGCCAAACGGCGCACCAGCACCCACTTCCACGATATAACTAATGTTGGCTGTAGTACCACGAGCAATACTGTATAGATCAAATTGCAGATTTCGCCCATCGGGGGAGACAATAGGATCGGCAACGCTGTAGGTGTCAATCACGGCCGTGCCTCGACGGTATTGAAAGCCTGCGGGCAAATGGTCACGCACCGTCACCGTGGTCGCGGGGAAGTTAAGATTGGTATTCTCTACCTGCACCGTATAAGGCACGAAATCACCGATAGTCACTTGCGTGGAGGCAGCCGTTTTACGCACGAATAAAGCACTCCCTTTGGCATCCAAAGGAATATCAATATGCAGAGCTGGGCCTGGGTTAATGCGAAAGATCTCACCGCGAGAACCAACGGTTAAAGCAAACGGCGCGCCTGGTAAAATTTGAATGGCTGCATCAGTTAAAACGGTCGGAAAGGTGAACCCTGCTGGTGGCTGGATTAAAAATTGATAACTACCGGGCATGGCAAAAGGGAAGCGATAACCACCAGGCGGGAAATTATAGACCGTTCCTGCCGCATCGGTAGCTGTACCGCCACTGGTTAAGGTGGCTGGGTAAGCACTGATACCATCATCACCAAAAACAGGTGCTGGCAGCCCTGTCGTCGTATCAATCATGGTAATGGTTGCGCCATCAACAGGACTACCATCGGTGGTACTAAAAAGAAGACCAAAGGGATCGACAAGTGTGGCAGCAGCGGTGGTATCCGTACCGTCACAACGATCGGTATAGGTGGCATGAAGCTGCGATGCGCCTGTAACCGAAATGCTGCCGTTGTTCTGCACCACAGC
>JAUZQP010000187.1 GCA_030950965.1 Mariprofundaceae bacterium | reverse complement strand
AAACGCGAAGTGGACTTTGCTGATTACCAAGTAACCACCGCCATGATGGATGCAGCGGATGCGCAGGCGGTGTTCATGCATTGCCTGCCCGCACACCGTGGCGAAGAGGTTAGCGCCGAAGTGATAGATGGCCCCCGTTCCGTGGTCTGGGATGAAGCAGAAAACCGCCTCCACGCCCAAAAAGCATTGTTGGAGTATCTGCTTAAATAATGTAAAGGGGTTTACTTATTTAGTAATCATTCACACCCCCTCTGTTTTTTCGCCATCAAGGCGAAAGCGCGCAGTTTACGCTGGGGTAAATGAGCACTTTCAACGCAGAGGGCGGAAAAATCAGTGGGGGGAGTGAATGATTACCTTATTTAAGCTCATTTATGGTGATACGCCTGCGGCTTATCTGGCCTACAAAAACAACTGTAATTCAGAGTGAATAGGCAAGGGCTATGCTTGCGCTTGCGCCATGCTAGCCTTGTGCCCTATGCGTTATATGAACCTTACTGATCGGCAATGGGCTACGGTGCTGGCTGCATGGTGGCTGTTGCTGACTCTTCCCGCTTTGGGACTCACCCCCCTATTTGATTATGATGAAACGATTTATGCCCAAACCGCTGTCGATATGATGCGCTTGGGCCAATGGGTCGTGCCTACTGCCAATGGCATTGATTTTTTTGAGAAGCCGCCATTCACCTATTACTTGATGGACATAGGTTTTAGCCTGTTTGGGCAGAACGCCTTTGCCGCTCGTTTGCCTTCAGCTCTGTTTACACTGATGACGGCGTTTTTGCTGTTTCGTTTTGGTGAACGCCGTGGTGATGCGCGTATGGGCTTGATGGCAGCGGCGATATTCCTCTCTATGTTCGAGGTGGGATTGTTGGCACATGCGGCGATTCTTGATGCCGTATTGAACTTCTTTATTGTCGCTAGCTTATTGTACTATTGGCACTGGCTAGAGGGTGATCGCCGTAGCGATGCCTTGTTGTGTGCTGCCATGATGGGCTTGGCTGTGGCGATTAAAGGACCTGTCGGTGCAGTCGTTCCTGTGCTGGTTATCGTGTTGGATCGTTTGCTGGTGGCAGATCTATGGGCGACTATCCGCCGTATTCCATGGTTGCAGGCACTGCCGCTGTTCTTTGTGTGTGCCTCACCGTGGTATGTGATGATTGTATGGCAGCATGGTAGCGAATTTTTACATGAGTTTATTTGGGTTCACAATATCGGACGCGCTTTGCACCCCATGCAGGGTCATGGCGGTGGCTGGCATTATTACTTGGTGGTGTTTGCTGTTTCGTCCCTGCCGTGGTTGTTCTGGCTGCCGTGGTTGTTGCGCCATTGGGATCGTCGCCAAGCTCCGTTGATTCGTCTGACATTGATATGGATTACCGTGGTGGTGGTGCTCTTTACCTTTGCGCAGACAAAACTACCACACTATATCTCCTGCGTTTACCCGGCCTTAGCCTTGGCTTTGGCAGCGGCATGGTGTGCTAAACGGCATGATGTTCCGCAGTATGTACGTTATGCCACAGCATGTTTGTTTGCGCCGATTGCTTTGGCGTTGCTGTTCTTCCCTTGGTTGTACGCGCAATTGCCTGCATACATCCACCATCCACGCGCCTTAGCGATTGTGGAGCAAGCAATTACTCCGTCATGGAGCATTAGTATCGCAGGTGCTATATTATTGTTAGCGGCTGTGGCGTTGATGGTGTGGCGCAAGCATGCGTTATGGTTGTTTGTAGTGTTTGGTGTGCTGTTGCAAAGTGCCTTGATGTTGCCCTTGGCATCGTTTGCAGGCCGCGTGATGCAGGGACCCACCATGCATGCCGCGACGTTGATGCGTACCCTGCCGCAGGACGTTCAATGGTTTACTTACCAATTAAATGCACCATCGCTATCGTTTTACGCTCAGCGTAATTACCGTATGGTGCTGGATGAAGCAGGGTGGCAGCAATGGCAGCAGGCACAGCCGCCCAAGGTGTTAATCATGCGTGAAGAGTCATTGGCGAATCGACCGACCTTAAAGGCAGCAGAAGTATTGTTGCACGAAGGCGGTTACATCATGTTTGGTGTGGGTGTGAAGGTACGTGAATAAAGTTTTAGTCACGGGAGCCAACGGCTTCATCGGTGGGCATTTGTGTGCCGCCCTGCAACAACAGGGCATTTATGTGTTGGCCATGTTGCGCAGCCCCAGCCAAGGAGCGTGGCAGTCCAGCGTAATAGTCGATTTAACCATGGCGATGCCCTCTGCTGCTGATCTTCATGGTGTGGATACAATTTTTCATCTCGCGGGTAAAGCACATGCGGTGGCTGAGTGTGAGCAAGATGGTGCCGAATATGATCGCATCAACAGCCAAGCTACCGAAGGGCTACTGCAAGTGGCGGCTGCTGCTGGCGTGCGCCGATTCGTCTTTTTTAGCAGTGTTAAAGCGATAACTGACCAAGGTTCTGCCACCCCCTTGGATGAAACCAGTCCCTGCGCGCCAGATTCCCCCTACGGTCTGTCTAAATTGAAAGCCGAAGCCTTGGTGTTACAGGGTGGCTACGTCCCTGAACCTGTGGTGCTGCGCCCCTGTATGGTGTACGGCGAAAGTGACAAGGGCAATCTACCTCGCATGGTGCGCATGGTCGCCAAAGGACTGATGCCACCGCTACCTGATTTCGGCAATCAACGCGCCATGGTTCACGTCGATGACATCGTGCAAGCCGCCATTTTAGCCGCTGAATTGCCACAGGCCGTGAACCAAATCTACATCGTTAGCGATGGTCAACACTACTCCACGCGCTATATCTACGAAGCCATCTGCCAAGCCTTGGGGCGTGTGCCGCCGCGTTGGCATGTGCCGCTGTGGCTGCTGCATATTATGGCGCGCACGGGTGATCTGTTAAGCTCAGCACTGCATCGGCGTATGCCGTTTGACTCCTCCGCCCTGCAACGCCTCAGTGAATCCGCCTGCTACAGTAGCACCAAAATCCAGCAGCAACTGGGCTTTACCCCACGCAGGCAACTCGGTGAGTTCCTCCAGCAATGGCTGGGTAAACATTAAATTTACTCTACAGCCTCCCAAGGCAGGATGGCGCGCACGATGAATGTTGAACAGAACTCCCCTTTAGATTGCGGCTTGGCGTGGCAATTGCGCCAGCAGGCTGAAAATGAATCACTGTTGGTCTATATCTGCCCTGATGTGCGTGCCTATCGCCGATTAAGCGAAGAGATGAGCTTTTTTATGCAGGATCGGCCGCAGGATTTGTGGCTGTTCCCAGCGTGGGAAGTATTGCCCTATGATCGCGTGTCGCCGCATCAACGTATTGTGGGGCAGCGGTTTGCTACCCTATCGCGCTTGCAGCGTGAACCTACACCGCGTGGTGTGTTGCTGACTTCGCTGCCTGCTTGGTTGCAACGTATTGCGCCGCCTGCTTCGGTGGCAGCTCATGTGTGGTCGCTGGCTTGTGGTGACCAACTCGACGCTGTGTTGTTGCGCAGCCGCTTGGCAGAAGCGGGCATGATGGTGGTGGAGCGGGTGCTGGCGGCAGGTGAGTTCGCCATGCGTGGCGGCGTGTTGGACATCTGGCCTGCCCACATCGAGCAACCGTTGCGCATTGATCTATTCGGCGATGAAATTGAATCCATTCGCTATTTTGACCCTGAAACACAGCGATCAGGGGAAAGTTTAACGACGTTTCAATCCGTGCCCGCACGGGAGATGATTATGGACGAAGCGGGGCGCGAACGCTTTGCTGCTGCGTTTCGGGCGCGCTTTCCGCAACATCGTCAGCACCCCATATTGACCACGGTATTGGCTGGTCGTCCGCACCCAGGCATGGAGGCACTGTTCCCCTTGGCGTATGACAGCACGGCCTGTTTGCAAGATTATTTGCCGCCGCAACATACGGTGCTGGCTGCCCCCGACATCATGGTGCAGCGCGATCAATTCGCTCAGCGCGTGCGCTCACAGTTTGAAGAACATCGCCATCATAGTGAACCTGTGATCAGTCCGCAGGAGCTATTTGCTATTGAATCGCCGTTTACCAGCGAACTCTTGAATCCACCTGTTTGCCCACCACCTTCGCGCAGTGATTTTGAGAGTCACAACCATGCCTTGCCACGTTTATTGGCGGACCTTGATACCTTGTTGACAGAGGGGTGGCGCATCTTATTGGTGGCGCATGGTGTAGGTCAGCGCGAACACATGCGCGAAGTGATGCAGCCGTTAGCCACCAAGATTGCCGATTGCCAAGGCATGCATGATTGGCCAAAAGATGCCGATATCGCCTGTTGCATCGGTTTTTTACAGGCGGGTTTGAAGCTAGAGGATCAAGGCATCTTGCTGCTCACAGGACGTGAACTGCTTGGTCAACGGGTGAGTCGCCGTCCGCGCAATCATCGCATGTTGCGCAGTGACCTGTTCAACTCCCTCGCCGAATTAAAAGTCGGTGATCCTGTGGTGCATGAGGATCACGGTGTGGGTCTGTTCCAAGGGTTGGAGGGGCGCGGCGAAGGTGATGATGCCTACGATGTGATTCGCATTGAATATGCCGCTGGCGCGCAGGTGTTTGTGCCTGTGGAGTCGCTGGATCGTCTGCACCGCTACACGGGCGAGCAACTGCCTGTGGTCAGTAAACTGGGTTCGGATAAATGGAAGCGCACCCGTGAACGGGTGGAGCGTGACCTGCTGGCGATGGCGCATGAACTGATTGCCATTGATGCCGAACGTGAACGCGCTGGTCGTGCGCCGTTGCAGCTTGATGGCGTGTTGCGTGAACGCTACGACGAGTTCAGCACAGCCTTTCCGTTTGAAGAAACCGATGACCAAATGGCAGCGATTACCGCCGTAGAGCAGGATTTAACAGCACCGCGTCCGATGGATCGGGTGATCTGTGGCGATGTGGGTTTTGGTAAAACAGAGGTTGCCATGCGGGCTGCCTTTTTGATTGCGGCATCAGGTCGGCAGGTCGCTGTGCTTGCGCCGACGACGGTATTGGCAAATCAACATGGGCACAGTTTTCGCGAGCGTTTTAGCGGCACAGATATAAGCATCGAAGTGCTGTCACGTTTGCAAGGGGTGAAGGAGACCAACCGCATTGATCGGGAGCTGGCTGCGGGGGTGATTCGCATCGTCATTGGTACGCATAAACTGTTATCAGCGCGCTTTTCATTCGCCAACCTTGGCTTGCTGATTGTCGATGAAGAACAACGCTTCGGCGTGCGCCACAAGCAGGCGTTGAAGCATTTGCAGGCAGGTGTGGATCTGCTGACCTTAACCGCCACCCCGATTCCGCGCACCTTGCACCAGACTTTGGCAGGGTTGCGTTCGGTATCCACGATCACCACGCCACCAGCCGAACGCGAAGCGATTCGCACCAGTGTGATCGTGTACAATCGACATCTAGCCAACGAGGCGATTCGGCGCGAGTTGTATCGCGGCGGTCAGGTCTATTATTTACATAATCACGTTAAAAGCATCGAACGCATCGTGAAGCAGTTGCGCGAAGATCTGCCCGAGGCCGATATTGGCGTGGCACATGGTCAGATGAGTCCTGCGGCATTGGATCAACAGATGCTGGCGTTTTATGAAGGGCGGCTGAACATCTTAGTGTGTACGACGATTGTCGAATCAGGCTTGGATGTTGCCAATGCTAATACCTTGATTGTAGAACGCGCTGATATGCTGGGGCTGGCGCAGTTGCACCAAATTCGGGGTAGGGTAGGGCGCAGTCACCGGCAAGCGTATGCCTATTTATTCACGCCTGACGAACGCGTATTAACCGCCGATGCGCGCCAACGTTTGCAAGCGATTGCCGAGCACAGCGAATTGGGCGCAGGCTTTATGCTGGCGCGGCAAGACATGGAAATTCGCGGTGCGGGTAATCTGCTCGGCGCAGAACAAAGCGGGAAAATGGACGAAATCGGGCTGGATCTCTACCTCGATATGCTCGCCGAAGCGGTGCGTGAAGCAAAAGGCGAGAGCGTGGCAGCGTTACCCGATGTGACTTTGAGCTTGGGGTTAAATAGCGTATTACCCCCCGATTATGTACCGCAAAATGGCGAACGCTTGGCACTGTATCGGCGCATTGCACAGGCGCGCAATGACGGTGAATTGCGATTGTTGTTTGAAGAGATCAACGATCGTTTCGGTCGTATGCCCGATGCAGCGCGCATGACCTTGGAACTGGCTCGTTTACGCTGGCGCGCTCAAGCCATGTTGATTACAGCAATTCGTGCCACCGCGCAGGGGTGGAGCATTCATTTTACGCCGCAATCGCCCATTAACCCTGTTCATTTGATGCAACAAGTGCAACAGCAGCCCAAGCGTTTCCGTTTAACACCCGATGGACACCTGACGCTGTTGCAACTGCCTGCTTCGGGGAGTGAACGCCTGAAGTACTGCATAGCATTTCTTGATTCACTGCTGGGTTAGTCTATTCACTACTGCGTTAATCTATTCACCTAGCATTGGAATACTTTTATAAGGTGTTGACAAACCAAACATGTTTATCAAAATTACCGCTAAGTATCTATTCATAAATCTATTCATGGACGAACGCTATGCAGCCAGAACAGCATCCATTGTATCGCCTGCTAACGCGAGAAGGCCCTAGCGGATCACCGTTGATTCAGCAGCAACTCGGTTTAAGTCAGCCTACGGTATCACGCTTGATTCGAGCGTTTGGTCATCGAATCATCCGCATCGGGAAGGCGCGTGCGACACGGTACGCATGTCTTGATGCGCACGCTCCGATGCCACGTATGCCACTTTACGCCATCAATACAGATGGTGTGCCCATGCAGATCGCTGATCTCTGCCTATTGAGCAGTGGTCACTGCTATGTTGAGTC
>JAUZQP010000186.1 GCA_030950965.1 Mariprofundaceae bacterium | reverse complement strand
TTCTTGCAGTATGCAACGACCAATAATGTCGCCGCCTTGGTTGATGGTCAGGTGCAGTACGCAGCGTTGCTGAATGAGCAGGGCATGTTTATTGACGATATAACCACCTACCGCATCGACGACCATCATTACTACTTATGCATCAATGCTGCCAACCGCCACAAAGACGTGGCGCACTTGCAGGCTTTGGCAGCAGATTTTTCCGTAACGGTAACTGATGAATCCGACGACACCACCTTGCTCGCATTGCAAGGTGAAAGCGCGCAAACGCTGTTGCAAACCCTGTGTGATACCGAACTCGACAGCGTGGCCTATTACCATTTTGCACAGTGCCGTTTAACAGCGGGCGATGCCTGTTGTGATGCCATTATTTCGCGCACGGGTTACACAGGCGAAGATGGTTTTGAACTGTATTTACCCAACACTGCCGCTGTTGCCGTGTGGACAGCTTTAACCGATGCAGGCGCGGAGCCGATTGGCTTGGCTGCGCGAGATATGTTACGCAGCGAAATGGGGTACTCCCTCTACGGTCACGAAATCAACGACCAACTCACCCCCATGGAAGCACGTTTGATGTGGATTACCAAACTGGACAAGGGTGACTTCTTAGGGCGTGATGCTGTGATGGCACGTCAAGCTGAAGGCGCGCAACGTCATTTGGTCGCCTTGAAAGTAACAGGGCGCGGTATTCCTCGTGAACATTACCCTGTGCTAGTCAACGGTGAAGTGGCAGGTGAAGTGACTACGGGTCAGCATTCACCACTGGCAGGTTGTGGTGTAGCCTTGGCCTATGTGCGTCCAGAAGATGCAACAGTGAATGAATTTGCTATCGAAATTCGCGGCAAAGCGATTGCTGCGGAACGTACGACTTTACCATTTGTACGCAGTCGCGTACGTCGCAATGAACAGGGTCGTGTAACCCAAACAATAAACGGTCATGGCTGTTAAACCGTTAAACAATCAAGGAGATACAGATGTCTATTCCAGAAAACCTTAAATATACCAAAGACCATGAATGGGTACGCATTGATGGCGATGAAGCAGCGTTCGGTGTCAGCGATCACGCCCAAGAAGCCATTGGCGATGTGGTGTTTGTTGAGCTGCCAGAGGTCGGCCGCACTGTGACAGCGGGTGAAGCATTTGCTGTGGTTGAATCCAGCAAGGCAGTGTCTGATATCTACGCGCCTGTATCGGGTGAAATTATCGCCGTGAACAGCGACCTAGAAGATGCACCGCAGCAGGTCAACGAAGACCCTTACGGTAAAGGTTGGATTGCGCGCATTAAAGAGGTGGGCGATGAACATCAAGAACTGATGGATGCCAAAACGTATGGGCTGTTTTTGCAAGAGTAAGCGATGATAGCTTCGCTGATTGCCCGTGTAGCGCGAGGCAAACATGGTGCGCAGGATTTGTCTTTGGACGAAGCGCGCACCGTGTGGCGCAGTCTGCTGGCTGACGATGCCGACCCCATGCAGTTGGGCGCGTTCCTTATTGCCGAGCGCATGAAGGGCGAAACCGCCGAGGAATTGGCAGGCTTTGTGCTAGCTGCGCAGGACTATGTGAGCGGCTACCATCAACAGTCGCAGCGTAACGGTTGGGTGGATCTTCCCTGTTATGCAGGCAAACGCCGAGCCGTGCCGGCGCATCTGTTGGCAGCCGTGCAGTTAGCACGTCAGGGTGTGCCGATGGTGGTGCATGGTGTTGAGCACATCGCAGAGCGCAGCAGTGCATGGCAGTGTTTACAAGCCGTCGGCGTGCAGCGAGCGTATTCGGTGGCAGAAGCAGCAGAGGTGGTAGAATCACAGCGCATCGTCTATTGCGATTTAGCAGACCTTTGTCCGCCGATGATGTATATTTATGGCTTGCGTCAACGGCTGGGTGTACGCACCTTTGCCAACAGTGTGGCACGTTTGCTCAATCCCCTGCATTGCGCGGGGCAGTTGAATGGGGTGTTTCATACGCCCTATGTTGAACGCATGGTGACGGCCAACCAGCATTTGGGGCAGGCGCGTTCGATGGTATTTATGGGTGCGGAAGGCGAACCAGAACTGTATGCAGACCGTCAAAAACGTCTGTTATTACAACAAAGTGACGATGTGAGCGCATCATCTTTGGCAGATTTAGGGTGCGCGCCTTATGCTAAAGATGCGATGACAGCAGATGTGATTCAGGCGCAATTTATTGCGCTACATAACGGTGATGGCAGCAGTGATGAACGGGCACGTATTACGCGTTCTATGCAAGCTCTGCGTTGGGCTGCTGTCGGTGGTGAATGGGAATAAGGGGATTTACTAACCATGGCTAAAAATGTTTTACTGCCTTTTACGGAAGGTGTGGAAGAAATTGAAATGATTGCGGTTGTTGATGTGTTGCGTCGCGCTGGCGTGCGCGTGTGCATGGCAAGCCTTGATGGTGCAGCAGTCACAGGACGTTCGGGCATTACTATCATGCCCGATGCGGCGATTGAAGATGCACAAAATGAAATATGGGATATGCTGGTATTGCCGGGCGGGTTACCCAATGCCTTTTTATTGCGTGATAACGCCTGTGTAAAAACGATCACCCTGCGTTTGCGCAAACAACGCAAGACCCTCGCAGCAATTTGCGCTGCCCCCTTGGCTCTAGCGGCTTTTGGCATCATCGAAGACCATCGCGTCACCTCCTACCCCTCAACAGGTGATGATTTGCAAGCTTTGGCTCCTAACGCTGTGTATGTGGATGATGCCGTAGTCGAAGATGACTTTCTCATCACCAGTCGCGGCCCAGGCACTGCGATTCCCTTTGCCCTGCGTTTGGTGGCGAAGTTGTGTGGCGAGCATGTAGCCGAGCAAGTGAAAGCGGAGATTGTGTACAGTTAAGGTAACTCGCAATAAATAACCTACCAAAATTGCGTAGGATTTTTGTTCGGCATTAAGGCGCAAAAAGCAAAGCATAGCTTGCTATGTAAGCTTTTTTTGCAACGCCGATGCTGGGCAAAAAGACAAGCTAGTTTGGTGGGTTATTTCTTGCGAGTTACCTAACATCGCCTGAATGACGTGTTGTTTTGCTCCGTGCAAAGATATTCCATCGCTCGGGATAAGGGCTGCGACTTATACAATGGGAGAATCAAATGCGTAAAAAATTACCTGTTGGCATTCAAACATTTGAAAAAATGGTGGGGGAAGGCTGTTGCTATGTTGATAAAACAGCATTGATTCAACAACTGGTCGAGGGTGGACAATACTACTTTATTTCTCGCCCTCGCCGTTTTGGTAAGTCATTATTGGTGAGCACGCTAGCCTCGCTTTTTGCAGGTCAGCGCGAACTGTTTCAAGGGCTGGCTATCGAACCACACTGGGACTGGTCAACGTCATACCCTGTGATTCACATCAGTTTCGGCGGTGGTATCGTGGATAGTCGCGAATTGTTAGAAATAACCCTCCAGGCTCAACTGCGTGAGCACGCCATACAATATGCGGTTACACTACATGAACATGAGCCTGCCAACTTGCAGTTTAGACAACTTATTCTGGCGCTACACCAAAAGTTTAACGCATCAGTTGTGCTGCTGGTTGACGAATACGACAAACCTATTTTGGATAATTTGGTGGCGGGGCGCGATGACACAGCCATTGCCGTGCGCGAGGGCTTGAAGGGCTTTTATTCGGTCATCAAAGATTCGGATCGCTACATTCGTTTTGCCTTGCTAACGGGGGTGAGTAAGTTCTCCAAGGTTTCGCTGTTTAGTGGACTCAACAACCTTGAGGACATCACCCTCTCACCACGATTTGCCAGCCTATGCGGCTATACCGATGCCGAACTGCGGCACACTTTCGCTGCGTGGCTTAACGGCGTGGATATGAATGAGGTTCGCCGCTGGTACAACGGTTACAATTTTGACGGCGAGCCCGTGTATAATCCTTTTGACGTACTGCTGTACCTCAAAGAACGCCAATTCCGCAATTATTGGTTTGAAACGGGCAGTCCATCGTTTCTTATTCGCATGTTGCAACAGCATCACTATTACATCCCCGACCTGAATACCATTGAGGCGGACAATAACCTGCTCAGCAGCTTTGATGTGGGTTACATCGAGGTCGAGCCGTTGCTCTTCCAAACGGGCTATTTGACCATTGAGAGCAAGCAGCAGATTGCTGGAGATTGGGTGTACAAGCTCAAAACACCCAACTACGAAGTATGGCATTCGCTGCATAAAAACATCCTCAACTATTTAGTGAATCGCAGCGCAATACGGCAAAAAAACAGCCTCGCATTGTATCGCTGCCTAGAATCGGGTGAGCCACACGAGCTGCGCGCTATCTTCCATAGCTTTTTCGCCTCGATTCCACACGATTGGTATCGCAACAACCAGCTAGCACGCTACGAAGGTTATTACTGCTCCATCGTTTACTGCTATTTTGTCGCCCTCGGTTTGGATGTTATCGCCGAAGATACCACCAGTCAGGGGCGCATCGATATGACGGTAAAATTTGGCAAACGCATCTTCATCATCGAATTCAAGGTGGTGGAAATGGAAGGCGATAGCAGTGCCATAGCCCAAATCGAAGCGAAGGGCTACGCCGAAAAATATATGGGTCAGGGTGACATCTACTTAATCGGCGTAAGCTTCAACAGCAACGAACGCAACATCGTCGGTTTTGATGTTCGCTCTCTATCCTGAATAACTCAGGCTATGATGCAGCCCTTTGAGCACCAACTCTTGCTACTTGTTCATTATCGTTAGGTCGGTTTACTTTTTCGGGTCGCTCCCTGGTTTTGCCACAATTTCCATATAAAATGAGCTTAACTGTTGCTCTTCGGCAGAGCTGATGCATTTGCCAAGCTCTGCTACATCGACCACGATTGACTCTTCGGCAGTAGGACCAAATTTGCAATCAAACTGCCACTGATCAAAACCTTTAGGCAACTCCTTTTTGCATTCCCTTTTGAGGTATCGTTTAACATCACAGCGCACTGCATCTGCAAGTCTGGCTGCTTTGGTTTTGGGGTGGGTTAATGTAAATGTTTTTTTCATGTTATTCCTATAAAATAATATCGGGGTTCCCTTTTAAGGTGGGACACCTTTGAAACACTCAAGAAGTCCGTCATTCCCGCCTTCGCGAGAATGACGTGTTATTTTGTCCCATTTTAAAAGGGAAGGCTAATATCGCGTGCCAATCTAGCATGAATAATTCAGGGTAGTGAGCCCAAGCAAGGGACTAAGTAGCCGGAATTACTGACACCCGCCGCAACCACCGCCGCCACACATCGGCGAAGGTGCATTACCGCAGGCGGTATCGGGTAATCCTGAGCCGATGGTGGGAGCTGACAATAGTTTCTCTAACTGGTCGCCATGGCACTCGGGGCATTGCGGTTGTTCGCCATGACGTACCAGTGTTTCAAAACGCTGTTCACAAGCGCGGCATTGGTATTCAAAAATTGGCATAAAAACTCCTTGGATATTGTTGCTTACATTTTTTCATCTTAACCGACCTTCGTCAAGGTTTTACGATTAATCATCATTTCAAGCTATAAATAGGGCATCATTTAGATCCCCCAAAAAGTAGTTGGCACTTTTTGCAAGTGGCTCTAAAGTCGTACATCATCTCATGATAAAGACTGATCACACCGCCTTTTTTAAATCGCCCTGCCACCTGTTAGGGGCTCCAATCTTGCTTCAAGTGCATAGTGATCAATGCCTTGATGTCATCGTTGAGCTTGACGGTTTTAGGCTTCTCTTTGTGTCGCATGCAAGCCTTGTTATCAGGTTGTTTGTAACGGGGAGGCTTTTGTCTTGTTATTATTTTTCAAATCCAAGCCTTGAAAAACAACAAGGTGAAATCCTGCCCCCGTTTTCCGAACTAAAGATAACAAGGCAAAGTCATTGTATCTTTCACCCAGTTGGTTTTTAGTACGGAAATCAACAATAGATAAGGTGATGCTGCGACAAGCCTTAGGCTTTGAGTCTGTGGGTCAGATTAGTGCCCTTATCTAGCTTGGTTCTAAACATCGGACGGTATCTTAGGCCCGTT
>JAUZQP010000185.1 GCA_030950965.1 Mariprofundaceae bacterium | reverse complement strand
TGAGTTGCGCCAAGTCGCAAAAGATGATGAATATGATCAATAAGTAACGGTGTAAACTTAGCGTTTTCGCAGTAGAACTATTCTATTCTCGGACAGGCTATTGGCAGAGTACCGCACAGCTAACTTGAGTAAACTATTCTTATATAAAATAAAATTAGCATAAGGCATCACTTTTCGCTGCCTTATTTGAAAGAGGAACCATGTCAACAGAAACAACCAACCCATTCCCGTGTTACTCCCCAGGCCTAGCGGGTATTCCCGTGGCTGAATCAGCTATTTCACGGGTCGATGGTCAAGCGGGACGGCTGGAATACCGCGGTATTGATATCGAAGAAATCGCTCATTACTCTACTTTTGAAGAGGTCATGATACTGCTACTCAATGGTGATTTGCCTGATAGTACACAACTTCAACTCTTCAACGATGGCTTGCGTGGTCATCGGCGCATTAAATTCCGTGTGCGCGACATTATGAAAAGCTTCCCCGAATCTGCACACCCTATGGATGCCTTGCAGGCGTGTATTGCTGTGTTGGGTATGTTTTACCCCTTCCCGCGTGATTTGGGTCAAGATGCTTTAGGTAGCAGTGATGTTGAGGATGCCTGTTTCCGCCTGATTGGTAAACTTCCTACATTGGTGGCAGCGCATGCGCGTATGCGCTTGGGCGATGATCCTATTGCACCGCGTGATGATCTTAGTCAAGCAGGAAATTTTTTATACATGCTTTCGGGCAATGAGCCTTCGCCGTTAATGACGCGGATTATGGATGTCGCGTTAATGGTTCATGCTGAACACACGATCAATGCGAGCACCTTCTCCACCATGGTGACTGCCTCAACACAGGCTGACCCTTATACCTGCATCAGTGCTGCCATTGGTGCGTTATCAGGTCCTCTTCACGGCGGTGCTAATGAAGATGTGTTGAAAATGTTGGATGAAATTGGTCATGTAGATCGTGTTGAATCGTATTTGCAGGATAAATTAGAACGACATGAGAAAATCCCTGGTTTGGGGCATCGCATTTATAAAACAAAAGATCCACGCGCTGTATTATTGCAACAGTTATACCATGAGTTGACGCAGGAAATTGGCGAAGATCCGACCTATGCCATTGCTAGTCGTATCGAAGAGCTATCTCTAGGTACGTTGGGAGCCAAGGGGATTTGTCCTAATGTGGACTTTTATTCGGGTATTGTTTACCGAAAAATGGGGATTCCTACCGATCTGTTTACGCCTATTTTTGCCATTGCGCGCGTGGTCGGTTGGCTTGCCCATTGGAAGGAAAGTTTGAATGAAAGTAGAATTTACCGCCCTATGCAAATTTATGTAGGAAAAACTGACCAACATTATACCCCATTAGCTGAACGTTGATTATTTATTGCGCGTTACCTAAGCTTTGTGCTGCCACCAAATATTTCAAGGAGTTTATCATGACCAAGCATAGTCTGAAGGTGTTATTACTCACCAGTCTTTATTGCCTGACGTTAGGCATATTATCTGCTTGTGGCGGTGGTGGAGCAGGAGGCGTTGCTGGGCAAACTCAAGTTACGATTGGTTTAGGGCAAACGGTTGCCGCTGGTGCATTAGCAGCACCAGGTACTATTCCTGCTCGTGTCCAGTCATTCAGGGTGACGGCGTTTAATGCCGCAGGTCAAGCCATCGCAGGGCCAGTAACAGCGACATTGCCACAAAACACAGTCGCTCTTTCGGTTCCTAATGGCACGGGTATTACCTTCCAGTTATTAGCCTATGATGCTGGGGCTGGTTTGGGTAAAGTGATTTACCGTGGTGTCAGTGCAGCACAAAACTTGAATGGTCAAGCAGTCAACATTCCCATTCAAATCAACCTAGAGGTTACTGCAACCGCGAGTGCCCTGCAGGTTTTACAGGGAGGCAGTGTGAACCTCACCGGCTTTATCGCAGGGCTCACACCGCCAACAACATCACCACTGCTATGGACTGCCACGGGTGGCACGATGGGCAGTATTGGCGTAAATGGTGCAACGGCAATATGGACGGCTGGCAGCGCAAACACCGTGGTGGGGCAGTCTTACACCATGACTGCACGTATCGACCCAGCACTAAACCCGCAACAAAGTTCTACGGTAGTAGGGCAAGTGACAGTCTTGGTGGTGACACAGGTCAACATCATGGGATTTTCGATGGCTGGTAACATATTCAGTGTTAACAATGTAACCAGCACAGTGGATAGCTATGGTAATGCCACCGCAGCCACAGGGTTCGCTGCCCAACCATTGAGCATCAGCTTTCAATTTCGCGATTATTATACCGCCGCTGGCAACACCGCAGCGACCTATAATCCAGCATTTAAGTTTGATATTCGTGAAGCACAACTAGGCACACGATTAGCAGTTGGCACCATTACGCCCGTGACTATTAGCAGCACTGGTGGACAGGTCAGTGTGAGCGTGCCTGCAACAGCAGTGCTTAATTATACAGGGCGAACCGCAGCAGGAACACAGGTGAATGGTGTAGCAACGAACATCACACCAAATATCATCACAACCAGTGCCACGACAGGTGTTGTCACCTTGGATATCAACGCGCTGTTACAAACAATTGCTGGAAAAAGTCTTGCCAGTATGAATGTTTTCGCGACACCTGGTGTGTTTAATTACGAGATTGGCTTTGATACCATTCACTTGGGGCATGAAAGTTTAGCGGGTAACAGTATGGATCGTTTGAATGATACAGGGCTGAATACAGGCACACGCGGCTTGCGGGGGTCATTAACCATTCAATGATTAAACCATTGAACCTTGTGTTCTTCGTTTTGCAGGGGGTGTTACTGCTATATGCAACCCCCAGCGGTGCAACGGCAGTGTTGGATCGTCCTGTTTTGATACATACATCGGAGCAAGCAACCTCCATCTGGGCGCGTTACGAGTTATTTAATCAAAACATGGATCTGCTGCATTACCAACAGCATTTCAACAGCACTACCAAGCTGGATAGTTATGACCGATGGGCAGTGGGTATCAACCAATCAACGCAGGACTATGGTGATTGGCGCGCTTCGTTTTTTTTATCAGAACAATCTGTAACACGAAGCTTACAGCCGACACAAATCAAGAGCCAATATCAAGGTTTATCGCTGCAATGGCAGTATGTGGTGTTAGAAACTAGCACTACAGCCAGTGGTATCGAACTGGGTTTTTCTCGCCAGCGTTCACCGAATACATTTTTTGATCGTTATAATCCTTCCCCGAATGCAACAGTGATCGCTGCGCCAGGTAAGCACCTCATCAATGCCTCTGCTTGGTCAGAGCAATGGCAACTAGGTGTTCGTCATCGCTGGCAGCCGACCCGCCATTGGACGTTCAATGGTGGTGTGGTGTATCGCACCATGAAGATTCAATCGCAAATGGATTCTTATGACCCTGCGATACGCGTTTCATTGCGTTCGCCACAAAACGAACCGTGGCGCGAACGCCAGATCATGCTGAATGCAGAGCTGAGCTGGCAACCGCTTGTTCAATGGAGTGGCAGTGTCGGCTGGCAACACCTCAGTATCAGCCGTCAGCAATACCGACAAATCAGCGGCAACCCCGACTATCAGGTGCAAGATATTTTCGATGCTTATCTTTACTATCAACCAACATCAACCATCACACTGTTTCTGCGCGGACAAGCCAGCAGTCACTTCTTACTCGGTATCTCCCCATTGACCTACAACTCACGCAGCAGCCATCGTTTTAATGCACCGTTTGCGACACTGGCTTGGGGAGGGCGTTTTAAATTTTGAGTTTTTACCCTCCCATGTTTTTTTAAATAACTCAGGTTATAAAGATAGAGGTGTTATTATGCACGATACATCATTACCCACGCACTATGGGCGCAATGGCTTGCTGCAACTGTTATTGTTTGCATTGTTGATCGCAGCAAGTATCTATGGATTGTGGTCGCAGATAGGACAAATTTATATTGCCTGGACATTGACCCGAGCAGGTTTGTTGATTAACGGCTTTATTTTGTTGTTGTTTGCGCTCGGTATACTGCGGATTAGTTATTTGTTGTGGGCGTACCATCAGGAAGAAGTAGCCATGGGTGAATTTATTTCGCTGTGGGCAAATAAGGGTGACATTCATGGTAACGCATTGATTGCGGGTCGCTATTACGCGATGCAAAGCCTTCACGCTCAGCAATCGCCGATTCATCAAGGAGCATTGGCTGCTTCTTTGCAAGCGCGTGAGAAAGCCCGTACAGCTACGCTTCGTTATATCAATAATGTACTGATTTTATGCGGTGTGTTTGGCACGATTGTATCGCTTTCTATGGCTCTCGTTGGTGCTTCTGGCTTGCTTGAAGGAGCGGTCAATGAGCAAGGTATGGGCTTGGTGATTCATGGTATGTCCACAGCCTTGAGTACCACAATGACGGCGATTGCCTGTTATTTCTTTTTTCATTATTTCTTGGTGTTGGTGGAAAATGCCCGCATGGCTGTACTTGCAAGTATTGAACACCTCACCACCACCATGCTGGCTCCTGCGTTCCATGTGCAGGCAGAGCATATTCCTTATCGTATGGCTGACCTTATCGAACAATTGAAAACAGGTTTGCAAACGGTGCAGCAATCGCAGCAGCAATGGATGGAGCGACAAGCGCAATCGCAGCAAACGATGGAGCGGCAGTTGATTCAATTGGCGCGGGCAGTAGAAGCGACGTTATCATTGCATGGTGAGCATGATGGGGAGCGAGAGAATCATCAAATAGAGCAGCAATTAGCACGCAGTATTGAAGCGTTGCAGCGGCAGCAACAAGATGCTCATGGGACTGAGTTGGAAGCCTTGCATGCTATTGTTCATCGTCTCAATCAGGGCTTTCGCCTGCCAGAGGCGTGATATGGATCAATCTTTCCCCTCCTTGGTCGGTGATGAGTCTTTAACAGAGGATAGTTTTTGGCCGTCTTTTACCGATATTTTAATGGTAATTGTGATGGTTTTTTTAATGGCGATGTTGGTCTTATTGCTGCGTAATATGGAGCTCATTGCGCGCTTACAAGAAACCATCAGTCAAAAAGAAGCGGTGTTTCGCCAAAGCGAACAGATTAAACAGCACAACACATCGTTAAGCCAGCAGTTGCAACAAGCAGAGGGTCACTTGCATAGCTTGCGCGAACGGCAACAGCAATTAACAGCGCGCTTGGATATAGAAGTAGCGCAGCAAGAAAAATTAATGGTACATATCCAAGCGCAGCAAGCAGGGTTGCAGCAATTGCACCAGAAAAACGATCAACAAGCCAAACAATTGCAAACACAAAGTGCGACGATAACAGAGCAACAAGCCTTTCAAGAACGCTTAAAGGGTCGTTACGATCTAATGAGCCAGGCATTAATCAGCGCGACCGCCAAAGCAGCGGCAAATCAAGTGCAGTGGGATCGTGCTGTGCAGCATGCACAAGAGCTGGAGCACAACGTTACAGTATTACAAGCAAAGCAGGCACGACAACAAACGTTGATGAGCAAAGAGCTGAATCAATGGCGTGTGCAGGCGGAGAGTAATAGTCGTGATTTGGTACAGGTGCAGGATGAATACAGTGTGTTAAATACACGTTATATTCGCTTACTGCGTCCTTCTCGATCCCCCCGGCATAAACATGTTGTTGAAATATTATACCGCGACCGAAGTGGTGAACGTGTTTATGGTTTGCGTGATTCATCCCAACAACCGTGGCGAGAAATGGCTCTCAAGAAGCTTGAAGAAAACTTGGTGACCATGAAGCAACAATACGGCAAGCAGCTATACGTGCGGATTATTATTCCTGATAACAGCCCTATATCATTTAATGAAGCATGGGATTTCACCCACCGCATGTTGAAGCGTTACGATTATTATTACCAGAATCGATGATGTTTTTGCTGGTTTATGTGAACCATTGTTGATAATTGATAGGGCTTTGATTATGTTACCGCAGTCTAAGCTGGTGCGTAGAATTATTTTAACATTTATCACGCCAAATATTTCGCGATGTTCAAGGCGTATAAAAAAGGTTCATCTCATTGATATGTAAGCTTTTTTGTGGATCCGAAGATCGCGTGAATAGGCACGTTGGAAATGTTAAAATAATTTTACGTGACTACCTAACCTGAATTATTCATGAATCGTCGTGATGATTGCGTAGAACCTTTGTTTGCAACGGATGCCTTGTCGGGAGTAGCGTACCCATGGATAAGCTCGACTGACAAGGTGTTCGTTGCGGATAAAGGGGCAAGCAAGGGCGCGACAGTATTGGTGAATAATTCAGGCTATAAGGGTTATGGGAAGTTGTATTCTTTCTCTAATGCCTAGTTTGTTCGGTGTGAATCATGTGGTTTTATCACCATATTGTAACGGAATGCTGTGATTAACAGGTTCTGTTTTTTTCAAACCGTTATGTGCATGTTAATCTATGGATGAGGGGCGACCTTAGGATGAAAAAAATACTTCTTGCGACCATACTTGTGGGATTGCTATCAGGCTGTCATACCTTAAATGAAAGAGAGCATGAGAATGTGATGAAAATCCCTCAGAATATGTATAATTTGCATAAAGCAGATAAAGAGCTGGCAACCAACGATCACACCTTGCAAAGCAAGGCTGAAAAAATCGAAAAAGAGCAAGCCAGCTTAGAGCGTGCGGATAAGCGGGTCAGCAGTAAAGTTACGACGCTCGACAAAGATGTTAAAGAGCTGAAAACGACTGTATCTGAGATGAAAGAGAGTATGAAAGCGCAGATTAAAGATCAGCAAGTTACTATTCAGCAAATGTCTGAAAGTACGGTGAAGCTTACGTTGCAAGATAAATTGGTATTTAATAAACGCAGTGTGCACATTACTCGAGACGGCCGCCGTTTGTTGAATAATTTTGCTAAATCTGTACAAAACTCTGGCTACCCTGTTCATATTCGCATTGTTGGTCACACCGATAATCTCCCCATTAGTAAGTTCCAGCGCACTGAGTTTTTGGATAACTGGGAGCTATCAGCAGATCGTGCTGCTGCCGTTGCGCGTTATTTGATCTGGGCGGGTAAGCTGGATCCCACATCCATGCATGTTGAAGGGCGTGCCGACTCTCAACCTGTTGTGCCTAATACTTCAGAAAAGAATCGCGCCCAAAACCGCCGAGTGGAACTGTATATGGAACATGCTAAAAATGATGTTAACATGCCCCCAGTCATGAGTAATAACCCCTGTTCTGTGGCAGTGAATCCTTGTGCTAGCAATAATCCCTGTGGCATGACGACGAACCCCTGCGCAGATAAAGAGCCTGAAGTTACCCCCATTATGTAGCCTGAATAACGCAGCTTAAGTGAGCAGAAGATCAGATGAAACTGATCTTCTGCTCCTCTGTTTATTCTTGTATTCAAAGGAGTTGTCATGCATATTCATCTGGTTCGTATTATACTGTTGTGTTTGCTTGTATCAGCTTCTGCCTGTTCCCCCACGATTAAAGTAATGGCACCAGATAAGCCTATTACCATTAACATGAATGTTAAAATTGAACATGAAATTCGTGTCAAAGTGGA
>JAUZQP010000184.1 GCA_030950965.1 Mariprofundaceae bacterium | reverse complement strand
GCGATACGAAACTGCGTACATCTTTGATTTGACATTGGAGTGCATATTATGGCGAAGACAGTAGATAAAAAAATTAAAGCTAAGGTGGTTGGTTTACGACATCTAGCGCGAACTAACATTCTTATTTCTATCGGATTGTTTATCTTTCTGATTATCATTCTTTCTGGTGCGTTCACCAAGGCGAATGGCGATGTGAGTGAGTTAAGTAAGCTCAATGAACAACGTGTGACTTTGGAGCATTTTAAATCGACCTTGTCCAATATTCTGCTGCCGCTGAATGACTTCGTATTAACATCCAACAAAGAAGATATTCCTAAGGTACAGAAAGCATCGGCTGAGTTTTCCAAAATTTCAGCTGAGGTTCAGGCGATGCCTGGGTTGAGTGAGAGTTCTAAAGGCAAGCTTAAAGAAGTGAACGACCTGATGAAAGAGGTGATGCAGTTAGCGAATGACATTACGGGCGGTACGATTCCTTTAAGTATGGCCGGTAATATGTCCATTGTGGCGCAGAACTTGGTGTTCGTGTCTCAGGTTAAGCTACAAACTATCTCATCGCAGATGGAAAAATTACTGGTGCAGCAAACCGAAGAAAAAGAGGGCGCAATGACCAAATTGAGCTTCTTTGTGATGGCTTTGGTGGTCGGTCTTGCCATCATGATGATTTTCTTGAACCTTCGATTTTCTCGTCAGATGTCTGGTAATATTGAGAAAGTGGCACATAATGTAATAGAAGCGGCAACGGAAATTTTGCATGGTGCTGACCAACAAGCTACCGCTTCGGATACGCAAGCGCGTGCTGTGGCAGGCGTAACATCGGAGCTCGAAGAGGTGTCGCATGCGGCAAGGAAGATTGCCGCTACAGCAAACAGTGTCGAACGTGTGGCGCAGGCTACTGCTGTTTCAGCCGCTGATGGATCTAAAGCTGTGAACGAAGCTATTGGTTATATGGATCGTATTCGCCAAGAAGTAAATACGATTGCAGATAAGGTAACCGATGCTAGCCGTAAAGCAGAGCAGATTCTTGAGTCCATTGATTCGATTCAAGAAATTGCTGATGAAACCCATCTATTGGCGTTGAATGCATCCATTGAGTCTGCTGCAGCGGGCGAGTTCGGCAAACGATTTGCCGTGGTTGCTGGCGAAGTACGTCGATTGTCTGAGCGTGCGCGTGAGTTTACTAAAGAAATTCAAACGGTGGTCGATGATGTACATAAATCCACCCATGAATCGATGGAAGTAACACAGCGTGGCTTGGAAGAAGTCGCTAAGGGTGTGGAAATTGCCCTGCGTGCAGGTGTTGCTCTGGAAAAAATGCAGGGCATGTCTAATAAGTCCAGCCAAGCGATTCAAACGATTGCTAAAGCGACCAGCCGTCAGGATGAAACCTCTCAGGAGTTCGTGTTGACCATGCGTCAAATCTCTGAGTTGTTGAAAGATTCAGCGACACAGATGCAAGCATCACGTGAAGCAGCTACGCGCATGAACTTGGCAGCAGGCGATTTGCAGAAACTGCTGTAATTTTTTAAGGCTTCCATGTAACGCTCATGCCTCTCTGCTCTCTGTGCTATGGATGTAGTATAGCGTGCTAGGAGGCTGTCCGACAATAGAAGAACCTACTGCGGAACCCCATTTCGGCCATTATTTCCGTCTATTTTCGTTAAATAGCCCTGCTATTCGCCTCACACGCCGAAAATAATGACTCAAAATGGGAATCCCTCGCTACGGTCTCTATTCTCGGACAACCTCCTAGAAAGGTATGAGCGTTTGTTGTTCGGCTTACACCGATCAATTTAGGGCACAGGTGATGTTTAGTACACATGCTGCGCCTTCAAAGAAGCCTCCTTTTGGGAACTGTGTGGGTGAATCTCATAGTTCCTGCATCCGTGAATGTCCTGAGGAGTTTCCATGTCTGGTTTTGATTTATCCAACTTTTTAGCCGCGTTTTTTGATGAAGCCAGAGATCGGTTGGTATCGATCAACCGTGGGCTTGTTGAATTTGAGTCTGAAACCATTGATGAAGAAGGCTTAATTACATTACGCCGCGATGCCCATACCATTAAAGGCTCCGCCTTAATGTTAGGTGTGCTTGATGTCGGTGCTGTGGCACATTTGTTCGAAGATGCCATGGAGCATCTAATTCAAAACCCTGAATTACGCGTTCCTAAGATGACACAGTTTCTTTACGATTTACATGATCACTTGGATGAACGACTTGAAGAGGTGGATACCGAACCTCGTCTGGATAGCAAAGCTTTAAAAGTTCAATATGAAGAACTTTTAAAAAGCGTACAAACGACCCCGTCAGAAGATACCACGCCGGAAGTTGATGATGGTTACTCCATGATCGGCGCTGAAGAAGCGGCTAGTTGGAAAAAAGAACATAGCAATAAAACTGATAGCGATGACGGATTTGTTGAAACGCCCTTCATCGAAGATACCCCTCTCTCGGATGATATAGCACTTTTACCTATTGCTGCTGCAACACCAGAGCAAACCAGCATAACGGATATACAACCTGATATTGATGCTATGATGCCTGATGGTATGTTTGTTGAAGATTCTATAGATACGCTGTTAATCGAACCCACGGGTATGGATGAAGCTGTGGTGGAATTCCCTATTGATGATCCTATCGTACTTGTCGAAGATGATTCTGATGTAGTCATTGAGCTTGATGACTTGGATGATGTCTTTACCTTGGGTGAATTAGATGATGGTTTGGATGAATCTAGCCTTGAAGCATTACTGGGGGATATTAACTCAGATGATGATCTTTTTGTTTATGGTGCTAGCGGTGAATTGTCTAAAAATAAAATTGATGAAAATGTACAATCAGCCGAGGATGAGCAAGCACAGCTTCAAGTAGCCGCAGAATTAGCGAGTCAGCAAGCCGAAGCAGCGGCGACTGAATTAGCGCGCCAGCAAGCCGAAGCAGCGGCGGCAGAGCAAGCACGTCAGCAAGCCGAAGCTACGGCGACTAAACAAGCTCGCCAGCAAGCCGAAGAAGCGGCGGCTGAATTAGCCCGCCAGCAAGCTGAAGCAGCGGCAGCAGAGCAAGCGCGGCAACAAGCTGAAGCTGCGGCTGCTAAACAGGCACGCCAGCAAGCCGAAGAAGCGGCAGCTGAATTAGCACGCCAGCAAGCCAAAACAGCGGTGGCAGAGCAAGCGCGCCAGCAAGCTGAAGCTACAGCAGCTAAACAAGCACGTCAGCAAACCGAAGCTACAGCAGCAGAGCAAGCACGCCAGCAAGCCAAAGAAGCGGCAGCAGAGCAAGCACGCCAGCAAGCCAAAGAAGCGGCGGCAGAGCAAGCGCGGCAGCAAGCCAAAGAAGCGGCGGCAGAGCAAGCACGCCAGCAAGCCAAAGAAGCGGCGGCAGAGCAAGCGCGGCAAAAACCCGAAGTGGTGGGGGCTGAGTCGCAAGGTGAGCAAGCAGCGACTCCCAACAAACTGGCAAGTGATCGAGCGGCGAGAGAGCTTCGGAAACGTGACCGCGAAGCACGCGCTGAAGCGACGAAAGCTAAATTAGCAGCAACCCAACAGGTCGAACAACAAGCCACTGCCGCAGCGGCTGAGACCTTGATGAAAAAAACGGAGCCTAAGCACGATAACCAACGGTTTAGGCCAGAAAGTGCGGGTGATGGTAGTACTTCCCATTCATCTGGCCAACGTCAAGCCTCGGGTCGTTTTTTGCGTGTCGATGCTGCGCGACTGGAAGAGTTATCTAGCTTTGTTGTGGAACTCAGTACCGAACGTTCACGCGGTGAAGAGGTCGAAGTTGAATTCCGTGGCCTATTACATGAATTCCGTGATTTACGTGTAGAATGGCGCGCCCTACAGCGTGGCATGGGTGAAATGCCCCCCGAAGATCAAGCGGTGTTGATGGAGAGTATGGATCGCTCTTTCGATCAAGGTATGCGTAAAATGTCACGTTTTATGGAGAACCAGCGTTTCAGCCAAATGCGTGGTGCCATGATGCTCAAAGAGCTGCGTGACCAAGTGCTATCACTGATGTTACGCCCCTTGGATAATATATTTTCCACCTTCCCTCGCGCTGTTCGTGATGTTGCCGTAAAGCTCGATAAACGTGTGAAGTTAGTGGTTGATGGTAGTTCGGTGGAAATTGATCAAGGTATTTCTGAGGCGTTGGTTGAACCCTTGGTTCATTTGCTGAATAACGCTGTTTCTCATGGTGTTGAACTACCCGATGAACGTAAGCGACTCGGTAAACCTCCCATTGCACAGGTTTCTATTGTAGCGCGTCAAAACGGCAGTGAAATTCATATTGGAGTGATTGATGATGGACGTGGTTTGGATGTAGAGCTTATTAAAAGCACTGCTGTTGAACGTGGTGTAACCACCCAAGTTGAAGCCGATCAAATGGATTCGGCTGAAATTCTCGAAATGATTTTCCGCCCTGGGTTCTCCACCAAAAAGAATGTCTCTGATGTTTCTGGTCGTGGTATTGGTATGAACGTCGTGCAAGATGCTGTGCGTAAATTAACGGGTTCCATCCGTATTGATTCCGAACTGGGCAAGGGAACACGCTTCTTGCTATCACTTCCCGTCAGTATTGCGGTCCAGCATGCCTTGATGTTCCGTATGGGTACTGCCTATTTTGGCATGTTGACCCATTTGGTGGAACAAATTGTTCCCATGTCTCCCGAATCCGTTGAAAAGGGTACAGGTGGCAAAGATTTCATTCGTTATAACAATACCTTGGTTGCTCTTGTAGATATGCGCGAAATGCTCACAGAAGGGGATGAAAGCAGTTTATCCAGTCGCCCTTATGTTATTATTGCCGAACATATTGAAGGCTTTGTTGGCGTGGTTGTCGATGAAATGATCGATGAGTTAGAAATTGTGGTGCGTGATCTTGATCCCTATATCAAACGTTACCAACCACAAGGCTTGATGGGTACGACCATTGCGGCTGATGGTAATGTGCTTATTTTGCTTGAGCCTTATGGCATTAAGGAGATGGGACGCACAGCGCCAGATCAGGCGATCACCATCGAAATCACCGAAGATGAGAAGATGAACAACAGTGTGTTGCTGGTGGAAGATTCCTTGATTGCGCGCCAAATCGAAAAGAGTGTATTTGAAAGTATTGGCTTTACTGTTGAAACAGCAATTGATGGGCTGGATGGTTTAGAGAAACTCAAGAAGGGCACGTTTGACTTGGTGGTCACCGATTTGGAAATGCCACGTCTGGATGGTTTCGGTTTTGTTCGTCGTATTCGCAATCAGCCTGAATACGAAGAGTTACCGATCATGGTTATTTCCACCCGTGAAAGTGCCGAGGATCGTATGCGTGCACTTGAAGCTGGTGCTGATGCCTACATGATTAAACAACAACTTCAGGGTGATAAGATTCTTGAGACGGTGCAAGCACTGATCGGTTCTGTCGAAACGGCGTAATGGCTTCATGGGCAACACCATGTTGCCCCCCCCAGACACTTCAGGAGTATTCATGGCGGACTATCAGTACATTTATAGCATGCAAGGCGTGGGCAAGCGTGTTGCTGGCAAACGGGAAATTTTAAAAGATATTTATTTATCGTTTTTTCCGGGTGCTAAAATTGGTGTGCTGGGACTGAATGGCTCGGGTAAATCCACCTTGTTGAAAATCATGGCGGGGCTGGATCAAGATATTATCGGCGAAGCACAACCTGCTGATGGCATTCGCATGGGTTATTTGGCACAAGAACCTGCATTGGATAATGATCAAAATGTGCGCCAAAACGTCGAACAGGGTGTGGCCGAAACACGCGCCTTATTGGATCAATTCAACGCCTTGTCTGCCCGCTTTGCCGAGCCGATGAGTGATGATGAAATGAATGACCTCATCACCCAACAAGGTGAATTGCAAGATGCGATTGATGCGGCTGATGCTTGGGATTTAGATCGCAAGCTGGATATAGCTGCTGATGCATTGCGTTTGCCGGCATGGGATGCCGATGTCACAACGCTATCGGGTGGCGAACGTCGCCGTGTTGCTTTGTGTCGCCTATTATTATCCAATCCTGACATGCTATTGCTGGATGAACCGACCAACCACTTGGATGCGGAATCCGTAGCTTGGCTGGAACGCTTTTTGCATGACTTCCCCGGTACGGTGGTTGCTGTTACGCATGACCGTTATTTCCTTGATAATGTAGCAGGTTGGATTCTTGAACTCGATCGCGGCAAAGGAATTCCTTTTGAAGGCAATTATAGCAGTTGGCTGGAGCAAAAATCACAGCGTTTGACGCAAGAAGATAAATCGGATTCGTCTCGTAAAAAGGCCATTGAAAAAGAGCTGGCATGGGTGCGTGCAGGTATTAAGGGGCGACAAACCAAGTCCAAGGCGCGACTCAAGGCCTTTGATGAACTCGCCAGTGTGGAAGTTCAAAAGCAAAACGCGACGAAACAAATTTTTATTCCTGTTGCAGAACGTTTGGGCGAAAATGTCATTGGTGCTGCGCACCTATCCAAACAATTCGCTGACCATGCCCTCATTGAAGACCTCAACTTTCAGCTCCCACGCGGTGGCATTGTGGGGGTTATTGGTGCTAATGGTGCGGGTAAAAGCACCTTGTTTCGCATGATTACGGGGCAGGAACAGCCTGATAGCGGTAGTATAACCATAGGCGAAAGCGTGCAATTGTCGTATGTGGATCAATCCCGTGATGCCCTAGATGATAATAAGACCGTATGGGAAGAAATTTCTGGTGGTGCGGAGATCATTCATTTGGGGCGCGCTGAAGTACAAAGTCGCGCTTATTGCGCTCGCTACAACTTCAAGGGCGGCGACCAACAAAAGCGCATTGCGACACTTTCTGGTGGCGAACGTAATCGTGTGCATTTGGCGAAAATGCTCAAAACGGGCGGCAATGTGTTGCTGCTGGATGAACCAACCAATGACTTGGATGTGGAAACCTTGCGCGCCTTGGAAGAAGCCCTGCTGGATTTTGCAGGTTGCGCCGTGGTGATCTCGCATGATCGTTGGTTCTTGGATCGTATTGCCACGCATATTCTCGCCTTTGAAGGTGATGCACATGCGGAATGGTTTGAAGGGAACTTTGCTGCTTACGAGGACGACAAAAAACGCCGCCTCGGAGAAAATGCCACGCAACCGCATCGAATCAGGTATAAAAAACTTGCCTAATTACTTTTTTAGTTACATCTCTTCTTTATGTATTGCGTTGTTTCTATGCATGGTCACCGCACCATTTGCACAAGCCAGTGCTTTTTTAGGGGACACGCGTATATGGGATGCTGCTGACCACACACGAATCGTATTTGATCTGACGGGCACGGTGCGTTACAAGTTGTTCACTTTAAGTAACCCCGATCGTGTGGTGATTGACTTTTTACACACGCGCATGAGCAGCAGCAGACACAGCAAACCAGCAAAAAAATCCTTTATCAAACGTATTCGTTATGCGCCGCGACCTGATGATGCCTACCGCGTCGTGCTGGATGTACGGCAAAGTATGCGTGTAACATCTTCGCTATTAGCACCGTCGAAGGTGAAACCGCGTCGTTTAGTGGTTGATTTATGGCCAAAGTCTGCGTCAGCAAAGCATCATGCCCAACAACAAGTCGGTCCTAAATCTCACTCCTCTAAGCAACATCGAAAACGTGGATTGGTCATTGCCGTTGATGCAGGTCAT
>JAUZQP010000183.1 GCA_030950965.1 Mariprofundaceae bacterium | reverse complement strand
AGCAAGTCTGCATTAGCGCGATATAGTGCGGCGGATTTTATTGCTTACGTCGAATCGCATGGTATTGCCTACCACGAACGCGAACATGGTCAGCTATTTTGCGACGACTCTGCCAAAGCGATTGTAGCCATGTTGGTCGATGATTGCCGCACGGGTGATGTCGTATTTGCTTTGCAGCACGAAGTAAAAAGCCTCGCCCGCGATGAGAGCAGTGGTCTATTCACCCTACGCACGCAGCGCGAATCGTACCAAGCTCCTGTCGCCGTAGTTGCTACGGGTGGGCTGTCCATTCCAAAAATGGGCGCGACAAATTTAGGGTTAAAACTAGCCGAGCAATTCGGTTGCCCCGTGGCGACAACACGCGCCAGTCTCGTTCCTTTTACTTTCTCGGGTGCATTAGGGGCTTCTTTCAAAGATTTAGCTGGGATTGCCCTACCTGTCACCGTACGTTGTCGCCGCCATAGTTTTAGCGAGGCGATGTTATTTACCCATCGCGGCGCTTCTGGCCCTGCGCTGCTACAAATATCATCCTATTGGCAACCCGGTGATAGCTTGGACATCGACCTGTTACCCGCGCTTGATGTTAGCACATGGCTCAGCGAGCAACGCGGACAACGTCCCGGTGCGCAATTAGTCACCGCACTGGCTACGCAATTACCCAAACGGCTAGCCAAGCTACTGTGCGAGCAAATAAGCGTAACGACCACCTTGAAGGCAATGACTCCCGCACAGATGAAAGCCATTGGCGAGCATATCCACCATTGGCAGATTAAGCCATCTGCCACAGAGGGCTACCGCACCGCCGAAGCCACCGCAGGCGGTGTTAGTACCAAGGCATTATCCTCCTCCACCATGATGGTCAAGCACGTCCCCAGTCTTTACTTCATCGGTGAAGTCGTCGATGTAACAGGGCAATTAGGCGGATTCAACTTCCAATGGGCATGGTCATCTGCCTACTGCGCAGCCAAGGCAATCAAACCGTAACCATTAAACCAGCCTGAATCATTCAGAATAGGTTGATATTCAATTCAGCCATGATTCAGGCATTGTCATAGTGTAAGGCTCCTAACCGAATATTCACAAATACTGTCGCGCCCTTGCTGTCCCTTTATCCGCAATCACCACGACTAATGAATGAATAACTCAGGTTAAAATCGAAACAGAGGAGTCACGCATGTTGATTGATATCATCCAAGCACAAGACAGTCGCCGCAAACAGGCAGAAGCCATGATTCATGCTCGTTTTCAAGATGCTTATGATGCAAATGTGCACCATTACATGCCGCAACTCTTACGCCTGCGGAGTCGCGATAATTGCGAAGATATTGCCATGTTGGGCTTCCGTCCTGCTAGCATCGAACCCCTATTTTTAGAGCACTATTTGGATCAGCCGATTGAGCTGGTAATCGCCACCCATGTGGGGCATGCCGTGGCGCGAGATGAGGTGGTGGAGGTGGGGAATTTAGCCGACTTTCGCTCGGGTGGGGCGCGGGCGGCAATCGTCGCAGCAACAGCTTTCCTGTATGGTTCAGGCTATCGCTGGGTAGCTTTCACCGGTGTTCCCTTGCTGTATAACGCCTTTTATCGCTTGGGCTTAGAGCCCATCATTATTGCTGAAGCTTCGGCTAATCGCTTGCAGGAAGCTGAGCAAGATGAATGGGGACATTATTATGATAACACGCCCAAAGTAATGTTTGGTAATATTCACGAAGGGCAAGAAGCATTGGAATACAGTCGCAAGGTACTGCTTCCGCTGTGGGAACACGCAGTTCAACAAGGTCGTAATGGTGGCTTGACCGCTACGATATAAAGCTCTGCGCCCTCTCCCATTCATCATATTCATCGTGGTTATTGGGCAGGCGTGGCATTTCTGTTACTATGCGCGCCTTTACGCCATGCGCCTAAGGTCTTGTCAATAAATCACTTCACTGTGTGGGGAGTTATTTATTGACAGCCCCTAAGGGTATGGAAGACAGAAGGAATGATATGAAACAAGAATTGCTTGATCTCTATGAAGATGCAGGCGCGCTTTTGAATGGGCATTTTGTGCTCTCTAGCGGTCGTCACTCAGCACGTTATTTACAATCAGCATTGGTGTTAATGCACCCAAAAAAGGCGGCACAACTGGCTGCTGCTTTGGCAGAAAAAGTGAACCCTGATGATATTGATATGGTGGTTTCACCTGCATTGGGCGGCTTGATTATTGGTCACGAAGTGGCACGAGCACTCAATAAGCCCTTTATTTTTACCGAGCGTAAAGAGGGTGAGATGCAACTGCGTCGTGGCTTTACGATTCCCGAAGGTACACGGTTGCTCGTGGTAGAAGACGTGATCACCACGGGTGGCTCTGTGCGTGAATGCATGACCGTGGTGCGTGCTCATGGTGGCACTCCGATCAAAATCATGGCAGTCGTAGATCGCGCTCCTGCCAGCGCAGATCGTTTTGATATACCGTTTGAAACGGTGATTGAGATTGATGTGGAAACTTATACTACTGACGCATGTCCCTTGTGCGCTCAAGGTGTCGCGGCTATCAAGCCCGGTAGTCGAGGAGTTGCTTAATGTCACATTCACAACGCATTCGTTGCATGCCTTTTGGCGGAGTCGGTGAGTTCGGCAAAAACATGATGGTCTATACCCTCGGTAATGATGCAGTCATTGTCGATTGCGGCATGGGCTTTCCTGCACCAGGTCAACATGGTGTCGATTTGGTCATCCCTGATATTTCAGCCTTAAAAACGATGGGCTTGACGTTGCATGCCTTATTGTTGACTCATGGGCATGAAGATCATATCGGTGCTGTACCGTTTCTACTGCCACAGTTGGGGGGAATCCCTGTGTATGGCACGCCTGTCACCTTGGCTTTGGTGCAATCTAAACTCACAGAACACCACCTCAAAGCAGATTTACGTCCGCTCAGCCTCGAAGATGAAATCCCTGTTGGACCGTTCACGGTTGAAGCGATTCCCGTTACCCACTCAATCATGGATGCAGCCTCTATCGTGGTACATACGCCGTTGGGCGCGATTGTTCATACGGGTGACTTCCGTTTTGACCCTTCGCCTGTTGATGGTCGGCCAACACCGATCCATCGGTTTTCCCGTTTGGGTGATCGCGGTGTCTTGCTGCTGGCTTCCGATTCGACCAATGCTACACGCAGCGGATCTTGCCCATCTGAACGTTCGGTTGCACCTGCGTTGCGTCAAGCTATTGGCGGTTGCAAAGGCAAAGTGATCGTCACTACGTTTGCCTCTAATATGTTCCGCATTCAGCAGATTATTGATGCTGCGGTTGCCAATGGTCGCAGCGTAGCATTGGCGGGTCGTAGCCTCGATAAAAACGTGGGGATTACCCGCGATTTGGGTCGTTTGAACATTCCAGGCGGTAGCTTGATTGACATCAAACAGATTGATGCCTTGCCTGACCGTGAGTTGCTGATTATTGCCACAGGATCACAAGGTGAATGGCGTGCCGCCTTAGCACGTATTGCGCAAAATAAATTTACTGGCTTGCGTTTAGGTGAAGGTGATTTGGTGATTTTCTCATCCTCTAACATTCCTGGTAATGAGCGTGTGATTGCTGGTTTGTTTAATCATATTTACCGTCGTGGCGCACGTATTTTACATGCTGGTCAGGCACATTTGCATGTGTCGGGGCATGCTCAAGCGCATGAATTGAAAATGATGATGCAGCTTACCCGTCCCCGTTACTTTTACCCTGTTCATGGTGAATACCGCAACTTGGTCGAGCATCAATCCTTGGCGACAGCAGCAGGCATTCCGTTTGAACGTACGGTCATGGCAGAAAATGGTCAGATGGTCGTGGTGGATAGCAAGAAAATCCGTCGCGGTGATAGCTTCCATGCAGGTGCTGTGTTTGTTGATGGCATGAGCCGTGATGAACTGGATGACTTGGTCTTGCGTGATCGTCGCACCTTGGCAGACGATGGGATTATCGCTGTGACCGTGGTGCTCAGCCGCAACGAAGGCACGCTATTGATGACACCGGAATTACTGGCGCGAGGCGTATTGCACGAAGACCTCAGTGATGATGTTTTAGATAAGGCAACCGATGAATTGGCGCATTATTTGAGGCAGCAGAGTAAAGAAAACTTAGCTGACCTTGATCAAGTTACCGAAGACGTTCGCGTCTGGTTGCGTCGTTGGTGTAAGCGTCACATTAAGCGTCGCCCTATGGTTTTACCTGTGGTCGTTGAAGTTTAAACGATCTATTTGTTATTATGCGTGAAGCATTAACGCTGCTACTACTGGCAGTGACGGTTGCCCTTGGCACAGCGTTGGTGAGTTACTCCCCTGCCGATCCTTCATTTAACCATGCCACCGATAGTGTGCCCAGTAACACGATGGGGATGGTCGGAGCATGGCTGAGTGATGGGTTGTTTCAGTTGTTTGGGCAGGCGGCTTTTGTGCTGCTGCCCATGCTGCTGCTGTGGACGGTGCGTATAGCGATGGAACGCACCTCCATCACGGGACATTGGCGCGCTGCATTGTGGCTACCCACGGTTATATTTCTCGGTGCTTTATTGCATTTACATAGCCAAGCCTTGACGATGGGAGGGGCTGTTTTAGCCGCAGGTAGTGGTGGTGTTTTAGGCATGTTGATTGCCGAAAGTTTACGTTTACCGTTAGGTTTTTGGGGTTTAAGCCTCATACTTTTGGCATTGACCTTGAGTAGTCTTATCCTGGCAACGGAATTTTCCATCGCTGACAACCTTCGTTATCTATCACGCTCACTCAAACAGAGCCGACAACAATATAAGCTGTTCATGGCATGGCTGCATTGCCGAATACAGCGACGACGCGAACGGATTGAACACCGTGAACGACAGCGCAAAGAGCGGCAGCAGCATATTCAAACTGTGTTGGATCAATCGCAAGAGATAAAGCTTGACGCTTTGATAGAAAAAACGCGCACTGATGAGGCAGCCAGTCCAGCAGTGCCCCCCTCCGAGACTGCACCAAAAGCGGCACCCAGTATGCCAGAAAGGATGATTGATACCCTTACCCTTGATCGTATTTTGGATCAGGTAGCACGGCAGCTACCTAAGGCACATGCCGTTGTTGAAGCGACCAGCAGTAAAGATGCACCGCAATTGGCAGCGGAGTTGAATCAAATGGGCATGGATGATATTCCCGATGAATTACTGGAATCAAACGAACCCTTACTTGATGAGCAAAACGCAGTAGTCCATCCCATTGATCATGCTGCCGTCAATGACGAAACGTTACCGCCTGTTGATTTGGAACTGCATACCCTAGAGCTACCCGATGATGTATTGCTCAATCATGCACTGACCCTTGCTACGCAGCCAGAGGAAAAGGCGCACAGCGATGCATTTACCTTGCCTTCATTAAACCTCTTTAAGCCAACATCTGGCGTACGCGAAGATTACAGCCCCGAGGAGTTGCAACGCCTGGGTGTGCTCATGGAAGATAAATTACGCGACTATAAGATTGAAGGCACGGTTAAAGCCGTCAAGCCAGGTCCTGTAGTGATTCAGTTTGAATACCAACCCGCCCCTGGCACCAAGGTGTCGCGCATTATCGGTTTGCAAGATGATTTGGCGCGCAGCATGGCAGCAATCAGTGTACGCGTGGCGGGGAACATTCCTGGTAAGCATGTGATTGGAATAGAAATTCCGAACAAAAAGCGGCAAATGGTGAGCCTACAAGAGGTGTTGGACAGCGATGCTTTCAACGTCGCCGATAAATTACTCCCCATGGCACTGGGGGTGGATATTGCAGGTCGCCCCGTGGTCACAGACTTGGCGAGCATGCCGCATTTACTGGTCGCTGGTACCACGGGTTCAGGTAAGTCGGTATCGGTAAATACCATGATCTGTTCCATGTTAATGCGCCACACGCCCGAAACGCTGCGTATGATTATGGTGGATCCCAAAATGCTGGAGCTGTCGATGTATAACGATATTCCGCATTTGCTGGTTCCCGTAGTAACCAACCCGAAAAAAGCCGCGCGAGCACTGGATTGGGCCGTGTTTGAAATGGAGCGCCGTTATCAGCTGATGTCCGATGCTAAAGTACGTAATTTAGCCAGCTATAATCAAGCTGCCGCAGAAAAAAGTGCTATGAAACATCTACCATTCATCGTGATTGTGATTGATGAGTTGGCAGACTTGATGATGGTAGCAGGTAAAGACGTGGAGCAGTCCATTTGCCGTTTAGCACAAAAAGCACGCGCCGCAGGGGTACACCTGATCCTTGCGACGCAGCGTCCCAGCGTCGATGTGATTACAGGATTGATTAAGGCGAATCTACCCAGCCGTTTGGCATTTCGCGTGTCGTCACGTATTGATGCGCGGACGATTCTTGACCAAATGGGTGCTGAGCAACTACTCGGTATGGGCGATGCACTGTTAATGACTGGTGGCTGTAACATGTCCCGTGTTCATGGTGCTTTTGTCACCGATGCTGAAGTGCAAGCGGTCACCGCACACCTGAAGACTCAAGGTGCGCCAGAGTACCACGAAGAGGTCTTAGAGGCGCAGCCTGACAGTGGTGCAGGCGCAGGTGAAGCGGAAGACAAAGACGAAAAATATAACGAAGCTGCTGCACTGGTGATTGAAAAAGGGCAGTGTTCGGTTTCTATGGTGCAACGGCATTTACGCATTGGTTACAACCGTGCCAGCCGTATTGTCGATCACATGGAACGCGATGGTATTGTATCGGCACCAGGCACCGGTGGTATCCGACAGATATTGTCGCGGAATGTGGATGAGGGAAGTGTGTGAATAAAAAAATAATGATGGCAGTGATGTGCTGCTTTGCCTGTGTGTTGATGGGTGCAAGTAGTATCGCCACGGCAGGTGCACTGCCCAAAGCCTTGCAAGAGGGACTAAACATGTTGGCACAAACCCAAGGGTTCACCTGCGAGTTTGAGCAAACCATTGTGTTCACCGATGAAGCAACGCAGGTCTATGGTGGTACACTGGCAGTAGCGCGCCCTGGTCGATTCCGCTGGCAATACACCAAGCCTTATGAGCAACTGTATATCAGCAATGGTGAAGGCGTATGGCTGTACGAACCCGACTTAATGCAGGCACAATGGCTGCAAGGTTTGGAATCGGTCGATCCTGTGGTCATGCGTTTGCTCAATGGTGATGTGAAAAGTGAAGAGATCACGTTGCTGGGTTCACCGGGTGAAAAATACACCTACCATATTCGCATTGGTGACAAACAAGATGTCTGGTTATCGCTAGCTGATGGCATGCCCGCATGGCTGGAAAGTCGCGATGCGCTGGACAACCGCAATCGCATTACATTGAAAAAAATTATCAAACACCAACCCGATGAAGCTTTGTTTCATTTCGATGTCCCTAAGGGTGTCGATGTGATTAGCACCGCTGTATCCGCTGCTGGAGGACTGAATGAATAAATCATGGCAACACTGGTATGCAGGTATTCCCCTGCTCGCCGCTATGATGATGACTGGCATCAACGCCCAAGCGGCAGCTTTTGCCAACGAAGACTTTTCGATCTCAGGCGTTGGCTCGGCAAATGCGGTGATTGCAGGCGTGTATGACGCTTCTGCTGCCTCGTACAACCCTGCTGCCATTGGTTGGAGTGAAGGATTGACGATTCAGGTCAATTCCAATGGTCGCTACCGCAACAACTCGCTAAAAACGCCAACGGCCGTGCTACCAAACTTGGGTGGCGCAGCGGATGCTGTCTCCACGCATATCACATGGATGCCGCATAGCAGCAACTTTGGTTTGGGAGCTTCGCTGACCACGCCATTTCACAACAGCACCATGTGGTCACCAGGCATGCCAACAGCAGCGGATAGCTGGTTGCGTGTACGCCGTGCGACCTTGGATTTGGTCTATGTGGCAAGCTCCACCCTGTCGATAGCTCATGGTGTGGATTTTTATCAAGCAAAAGCCGTGATGCAGCAAGGCGCAGCTAGCTTTGCAGGCAAAGATAAATCTGGCTTCGGTGCGCATGTCAGTGTGAGCTGGAAAATGGCTCCTTTATGGCGTATGGGCGTGATGCTACGCAAAGCACCCCGTTTACAGTTATCCGATAAAAATGCCCTGCTGCGCCTTGATCTTCCCGATCAAATGGGTGTGGGCATTGCCCATGATACGGCTGATGCACTGCGTTGGGAGCTCGATGCCGAATGGAGTCGCTGGTCGGCAGTCAAAGATATGAGCGTGCAAAACAACAATGGCACCACGCTGATGGCTGTACCGACATCTTTACGTGACACGGTGAATATTCGCGCTGGTCTCACATGGCTGTGGCGACGTGATTCAGCGTTCCGTTTTGGTTACGCCTACGATCAAGGGGCAAATAAAAAAGCCGCTTTTCAACCCACCGTATCCGATCAAGCAGGGCATCGCCTTAGCGTTGGCTTCGGTGGTGATATGTTTAATATGATGTTGGATATTGCCTACTCCTACACTTTCCATAGCACCCAAAAGGTAACGGGGGTCTATGCAGGCTCATACCGCGACCGTGGCGAAACTTTGGGTGTATCTCTCAGCAAGACGTTTTGATCGGACAACCTTCGCTTTTTCCTGCGGAACCGAAGGCGAGCACCAGCGATCACGCACCGCTGGCACACCGCCTTCGCCCCTGTTCGCTGGATGACATAGAAGGCCATGAATCCCTGCTTGATGAACATGGTTGGTTAGCATCCGCTCTGCGTGATGGACGTGCCAGCTCCTGTATTTTTTGGGGGCCGCCTGGGGTGGGTAAAACCACCCTCGCCAGCATGATGGCAGCGGCTGCCGACCTGCCCTTAACCACGTTGTCCGCCGTGTCGGCTGGCAAACGCGAAGTGCAGCAGATTATCGACACCGCACGGCGCGAACAGCGTTGCCATATCCTCTTTCTCGATGAAATTCACCGTTTTAACAAAGCCCAGCAAGATGTACTGTTGCCGTCGATGGAGGACGGCAGTCTGCTACTGATTGGCGCAACCACAGAAAACCCCTCTTTTTCCATCAACAACGCACTGTTATCGCGCTGCCGTATTGTCGTCCTAGAAGCTTTAAGTAACGATGCCCTGCAACGCATTGTGCGCCGCGCTATTGACCAAGTGCAGCAAAGTCACAGCGATTTTTCCGTCGCTGATGATGCGGTCTCATGGTTGGCGCAGATGGCCGATGGCGATGCCCGTTACGCCATCAACGCCCTGCAAACGCTGTTCGATCTTAATCCTGCAACACACTGGGGCCATGCCAGCGTGCAGCAGCAATGGGGACGCAAGCAAGCCGCCCATGACCGTCAAGGCGATGCCCATTACGACATCATCTCCGCCCTGCAAAAATCGGTGCGTGACTCCGACCCCGATGCTGCCATCTATTGGCTGGCACGCATGTTAGAAGCGGGTGAGGAACCGCGTTATTTGGCGCGCCGTTTGATTCGCATGGCGACCGAAGACATTGGTTTAGCCGACCCCAAAGCGCTGAATGTTTGCCTCGATGCCGCACGTATGTTTGATATTCTCGGCTCCCCCGAAGGCGAGCAAGGTTTATTTCAAGCGACGGTCTATTTGGCGCTCGCACCCAAAAGCAATGCCCTCTATATGGCAGAAAAGGCAGCGCGGAAACTTGCCAAAGAGACGCAAAACCTTGGTGTACCCAACCATTTGCGCAATGCACCGACCAAACTGATGGAAGAGCTGGGGCATGGGCAGGGTTACCAATATGCCCATGATGCGCCCGATGCCGTGGTCAAACAACGGCACTTCCCCGATGCAATGGCCGAAACCGTGTTGTACAAACCTGTTGAACGCGGTTTTGAGCGCACCCTCAATCAACGTATTGCGTGGTTAAACGAAAGGAAACAATCATGA
>JAUZQP010000182.1 GCA_030950965.1 Mariprofundaceae bacterium | reverse complement strand
ATCGCGCAGGATTTTTGTTCCGCATCAAGGCGCAAAAAGCAAAGCATAGCTTGCTATGTAAGCTTTTTTGCAACGCCGATGCTGGGCAAAAAGACAAGCTAGTTTGGTGGGTTATTTCTTGCGAGTTACCTTATGTGCCATCGTGATCAAATAAATATTGGTGAAATATGCCCTCATCTCTTGCACAATTCCGGCCTTCCTTTTAAAACAGGAAGGCAATGATTCGCCAATACTGTCGAGCGTAGAGGCTACTTTTCATGGTTGCTGAAGGGGAATAAGAGGAGTAGCTGAACGGTTACGATTTTTTTTGTACAATTGCCAAAATTTTAGAAAGTGCGAAAAAGGTTGCGCCACCGCCGATGATAGCACAGCTCAGCCATAGGCATTGCCATAGTTTTTGTTGCTCAGGGAATGCCCACCATTGATACAGGGCAAGTAAAAATGCAGCCATGCCAAGGCTGGCAAGGAAAGCGCGCAGGATGTGAGCTATATTGTCGCGATCAAAAATACCGCACTGCTGCGTACAGGTAAAACGCCGCCATAGCAACACTACGTTCAACCATGATGCCAATGATGTCGCCAGAGCCAAACCGACATAACCCAGTGGCTCCATCAGCAAAAGGGCAAGGACGATGTTGGCGATCATGCTGACTATGGCATAACGCATGGGGGCTTTGGCATCTTTTTCGGCATAGCAGGCCGTGGATAACACCCGCGCCCAACAAAACGCCATCAAACCTACGGTGTAAGCTTGCAGGGTCATGGCTGTGGCGTGGGCATCGTTAGCGGTGAATAGCCCGTGTTCAAATAGCGTGCGCACGATGGGTTCTGCGAGTAACAATAAACCAACCACGGCAGGTAAAATAATCCATGTTAGCCATGCTAAACCCTGCCCCAGTTCGCGCCGTGCTTCAGAAAAACGACGATTTGCCATGTGGTCGGATAACGCAGGCAATAAAGCGGTTCCCATAGCAATACCGAATACGCCCAATGGTAGTTGTACCAAACGGTCGGCGTAATACAAATAGGACACCGCACCAACAGGTTGCAGGGTGGCGAGAATGGTGCCGACCAAGATGTTAATTTGCACAGCGGCAATGGATAACACAGCAGGGCCAAACAGCAGTAGGGTCTGCCAAATAGCAGGCGAGCGCGGCCGCCAAGTAGGGGACGGAATCCAGCCGATGCGTTTTAAGGCGGGAAATTGAATCGCCAATTGTAATACGCCGCCGAGTATTACGCCGATTGCCAATGCCTCAGCAGGGTTGTCCATCTGCGGAGCCAGTACGATAGCGGCGAAAATCAAGGCGATGTTAAGCAAGGCGGGGCTGGCTGCCGCGACCGAGAATTTACGGTAGCTGTTCAACACCGCCCACGACATAGCAGCCAGCGAAATACAAGCTAAATAGGGGAACATCCATCGCGCTAAATGGAGCGACGCTTGCCAGCGGTCTGCTTCGCCATGAAAGCCTGGCGCAAACAATAGCAATAGCCACGGCATGAAGATCATGCCAGCGAGCGTGAACAGCAGTAAAGCCAGCAACAATAAGCCTGCCAAGGCATTAAGGTAGGCATGGGCATCGGCTTCGCTTTTTTTTCTTTCTTCTGCCAGCACAGGAACCAAGGCTACAGTTAACGTACCTTCGGCGAATAAGCGACGGAAAAAGTTAGGCAGTTTTAACGCTACAAAAAAAGCGTCCGCCAACGGACCAGCCCCCAACAAACGGGCTAATAGAATGTCCCGAACAAAACCAAGGATGCGCGAAAGCATCGTCCAACTGGCAACTTTTGCTAAGGCACGCAACAACGCAGAGCTTGACTTTTTCGATGGAAACATTATGTTGCGCGACCCTTTTGCATGGTCGATATGCACCATGTCCGTTATAATCATGGCGGATGATGCTATGGTAATGCAGGGAATCAAGTGTCCAGCGACGAAGGAGGTGATGTTTACTATGCCAGGAATTAAAGTGGGTATTGAAGAACCCGTAGAAATGGCAATCAAACGTTTTCGCAAACAGGTAGAGCGTGCCGGTGTTATCACCGAGTGCCGCCGTCGTGAAGCGTATGAAAAACCTTCTATTGCAAGAAAACGTAAGGAAGCAGCAGCGCGCAAGCGTCTGATGAAACGCCTTCGTCGCGTCAGAATGCGGGAAAATCGCGAATACTAAAAGTGCTCGTGGGTGCTAGCATGTAGATGCTAGCACCATCCCCATCGTTATTGCGATTGAATGCCGGGCCTTTGCGCTCGGCATTTGCGTTAAGTATATCTTCAAATACCCTAACATAGCGAAAAGAAGTAAAAGCGTTATTGTTCGCTAATACGCTTAGCCTGAATTATTCATAAATCGTCGTGATGATTGTGTAGAACCTTTGTTTGCAATGGATGACTTGTCGGGAGTAGCGTACCAATGGATACGCTCGACTGACAAGGTATTCGTTGCGGATAAAGGGGCAAGCAAGAGCGCGACAGTATTTGTGAATAATTCAGGTTAAGGGTCGCAGAAAATATTAAGTATCCAATTTATGCGACGGATATGGATATTTTATTTTTCCGCGACCTTAATATACAGTAATATACAGGAGAGTAAGGGGGTGGCTAGCAAACACATACGAAGTATAAGTATTGAGAACTTTAAATGTTTTAAAAAATTAAGCATTTCTAAATTTGGTAATGTTAATTTGATTGGTGGTAAGAATAATGTAGGGAAAACTTCATTTCTCGAAGCCATCGAACTACTTTCTGGAGCTACAAAAGCTCAAGATTTAATATATCAGATTCGCAATATGCTTCAACGGCGACAACAGGAAGACAATAGACCTCGAAGGTTTATTGAGCTTGATTTTATGCATGATGACTCACAGTTTTTGTTACTTGAATCAAATATTAGAAGATGTGAAATAAAATTTGAAGAAAGATCAAGCGATGAGTCAAAAGAAACCTTGTTTAGCGATGATACGGGACAACAATATGACTTATATTTAAATATATCTGTAAATGATGATGAAAGAAGAATTCCTACAGACTTGTTTTTAAGCGATAGAGCGGGGCCTATAATCCGCAGGAGTTTTGAAAATTATTTAAATAATTTAAATTATATTAAATCATCAAAAACAGACGAACGTCGTATTTCCCTTCTCTATGGATCACTGGTTGACCTGAACAAAGAAGAATACCTCAATAGGTCTTTACAACTTTTTGATGAGAGCCTTTTGGCTATTAAACAAAGAGCAACTGAGCGAGGTGTTACATTAAAAGTTCAGAAAAAAGATAGAGAAAGCCCAGTTTTACTTTCATCTCTTGGTGATGGAGTAAACCGCTACATAGCTATTCTCTGTGCAATTTGGGCAAGTGAAAATGGTATTCTATTTATTGATGAAATAGAAAATGGTATTCATTATTCTAATTATAAAAAGCTTTGGAAACTTATATTTCAAACGGCAAAGGAAGCTAACTGTCAGATTTTTGTGACTTCACATTCAAAAGAGTGCATTCAAGAATTTAACAACTACCAGATCAGAGGTTCGGAGGGTAATGGTCTATACTTTGAATTATTTAGAAGTAAAAAAAACAACCTGATTAAAGCAATCCCTAGAGATCATGATCAGTTACAATACGCTTTAGCACATGATGAGGATATTCGTGGAGAGTAATAATATACTTATTGTAGAAAGTTTTAACGATAAATTTTTTGTCGAAGGAATTAAGAAGTATTTAAACAATATTGATCTCATCATAACCACACCTATTTGTTCCATTGATGACTACGAGTGTTTGGATGGAATATCTTTAAAAAAGTTAACACATAAACTTCAAGAGTTAAAAATTAGAATTGAGAAGGATGGTGTAAATAAAGTTGGCATATTGCTTGATGCCGATAACAGTATTGATGATAAAATAAAATTAATTAATGATGCATTAAGCGAAATAGGCTCAACAATCACCATTGAACAGCCTAATAAATGGTATGCTTGTAGTTGTCTAGATGTTGATATTTCATGTCATATTCTTAATCTTAACGGTAAAGGAGAACTAGAAACTATATTAAAAAACATAAAATCCAAAGATTCTACTTACGCTGATTGTTTGGAAGCATGGAAAATTTGTTTAGCAACAAAAGAGCAAAATATTGATGATAAGCAGTTTGATAAAATCTGGGTAAGCATTTATCAAAGGTACGATTGTTGTACACGCAAAGAACAAAAACAAGCCGCTAGAAAATGTAGTAACGAAGCCAGTATGTCTAAAGGGATATGGGATTTCTCACACTTATCTCTTTCAGATTTTAAAGACTTTATTCGAATGTTTGAAAAAAAATAACATATTCAAATGGAGAGGGGCTTCCGCTTCGCTCTAGCCTAAATTATTCATAAATCGTCGTGATGATTGCGTAGAACCTTTGTTTGCAACGGATGCCTTGCTGGGAGTAGCGTACCAATGGATACGCTCGACTAGCAGGGTGTTTGTTGCAGACAAAGGGGCAAGCAAGGGCGCGACAGTATTGGTGAATAATTCAGGCTAGGTCCTCATTTCTGTTAGTCCCCCATATTAAGTAAATACGTTAAGGCAAAGGATGTTTGTTATGCTCAATCAAATTACTGCTGACATGAAAGAAGCGATGAAAGCTGGTGATAAACCACGCCTGAATGTCATCCGCATGCTGCGTGCTGCACTCAAAGACAAAGAGATTGCGGCAGGTGAAGCATTGTCTACTGACGATGTAATTGCAGTGGTCGGACGGCTAATCAAACAACGTAAAGATTCAGCGACGCAATACAGCGACGCGGATCGGCAAGATCTCGCCGACAAAGAACTGGCTGAAATTGAAGTGTTAAACGTGTATATGCCAGCGCAAATGGACGAAGCTGCGATCACCCAAGCGGTGAGCGAAGCCATTGCTGCCAGTGGTGCCAGCGGCATGAAAGACATGGGCAAGGTCATGGGGCAACTCAAAGCCTTACAGGGGCAGGCTGATATGGGACTGGTTTCGGCACAGGTTAAGGCATTGTTGCAAGCATAAGCGACTATGGCTTACTACCCTCCAGACTTCCTTGAGCAATTACTAACACGGATTGATTTGGTGGATGTCGTGGCGCAACACGTCGAGTTGAAACGTTCGGGCAATAATATGTTCGGGCTTTGTCCCTTCCATAACGAAAAGTCAGCATCCTTTTCTGTCGCGATTGATAAACAAATGTTTTACTGTTTTGGCTGCGGCAAGGGTGGTAGCGCGTTTCAGTTTTTGATGGATCACGATGGTTACAGCTTCCCTGAAGCGGTGGAGTATTTAGCGGAAAAAGCAGGTGTGCCACTACCTGAAGTAACACCGCAACAGCAGCAAAAATCACAGCAACAAGCACGCCAGCGCAAGGAAGCGGGGCAGTTATTGCAGCGCGTGACGGATAGCTTGGTGAAGCAGTTACATCAGCCACATGGTGCGAAGGCGTTGCAATATATACGCCAGCGCGGTTTGCCACAGCCATTGATTGAGCGTTACCAACTGGGTTATACGCCAGCAGGCTACGGCTTTATGACGCGCAGCTTTGCCGCTGCGGAACATAAGGAGCTCGAAGCGCAAGGGATGTTGTTTGCGGGTGACCGTGGTTATGTGGATCGTTTCCGTGATCGACTGATGTTCCCGATTTACGATCAACGCGGTACGGTGGTCGGTTTTGGCGGTCGTATTTTAGGTGATGGTGAGCCAAAGTATTTGAACTCGCCTGAAACATCGTTGTTTCATAAGTCATCGTTACTTTATGGCATGTTTGAGCATCGCGATAGCATTCGCCAGCGCAAGCAGTTGTTGATTGTCGAAGGTTATATGGATGTGCTGGCATTGGCAGCACATGATTTGCCTATTGCGGTAGCCCCGCTAGGAACGGCGATCAGTGAGCAGCAATTGCAGATGGCGTTTCGCTTGTGTGATGCACCTGTCTTTTGTTTTGATGGTGACCGTGCGGGTTACCAAGCAGCATGGCGCGCCCTAGAGCGGATGTTGCCGATCTTACGTTCGGAATGGACACCACGTTTTTTGTATTTGCCCGAAGGCGAAGACCCTGACTCTTTATTACAACGCGAAGGCGGTGAGGCATGGATGAAGCGGGTGGCTGAGGCAACACCAGCCTTGGATGCTTGGCTGGGCGGTTTACGCAAAGAAGCGGGTGATGGCATCGAAGGCAAGGCGCGCATGCTCAAAAAGGCGGAGAAGATGCTCGAAGGCATGAGCGACACCTATTTGCGTCAAGCATGGCAACAAGGGGTGGAAGAGCGCACGGGTTTGCAGTTGCAACATGCAGTGGCAACACGTCGCCCCATACGACCTCAGAAGGCACAGCAAACGGCTGTGGTACGCACTTTAAGTAATCAGGTGCAAGAGCGTTTTATGGCGGGCTTATTGCAGAATCCTTTGCGTTTCCAAGAGCTGCCAGAGGGTGCGTGTAATTTTTCCCTTGACGATGAGGGGGTGCGTTTGTTATATAATCGCGCCCTATCATTGCAAGGTTTTGAAAAGTATGCGGGCGATGCCTGTGCCGCATATTTACAACGGATGTTCCCTGAGGATAACCATATTCCCCGCTGGATCAATCAGGATGCCGTCAGTGATGTGGAATTTTCCAGTATCACACTAGATATGTTGCGTGCTTATTTGGATTACGCCTCCCTTCATACCAATGATATGGGCGAAAAGATGCGCATTCGACAGCGTCTGACACAGGTTGAGGCAGAACAAAAGTTATTGTCTGAAAAATTAGAAACTGAGCGCAGAGGTAGCCCATGACACCCGATAAAATTCGTATTCGTGAACTAGGCAGTTTAATGTCCAAGGGTAAAGAAATTGGCTATATTACCTATGAAGACCTAAATAAACATCTGCCCGAAGGCTTGGTGACGGCTGACCGCATTGAACAGGTCATCAATGTCTTTACCGAGCTGGGGATTGAAGTTGTCGACCCTGAGCGTGCGCCCACGGGGGCTTATGCGGTACGTAAAGATCGTTTGCGCAAAGAAGATTCTGCCCTGCGTGCTGATACCACAACACTGGGTACGGTGATTCGCATTGACGACCCTGTGCGTATGTATTTGCGTGAAATGGGTACGGTGGAATTGCTCACGCGTGAAGGCGAAATTGAAATTGCACGGCGTATTGAAGAGGGTCGCATGCAGATGCATGAGGCTATTTGCCTCTGCCCTGCTACGTTCCGCGAAATCATGATGCTGGGTGAGCGGGTGATTGAAATCCGTGATGCTGCCGAAGGCACTGAGAATCCCCCCGTATTCCGTGATATTCTTGATATTGACCAAAAAGTGGTCAATGCTGCTGCTATTGCAGAGTATGAGCGTCGCCTCAACAGCAGTGATGATGATGACGATGAGCCCGTTGAGCCTGAAAAAATGGATCCCGAAGCATTGTCGCAAGCTATTAAGGCGCGCACAGCCACTCCCGATGGCACGCCCATGGACGAAACCATCATCACCATGGAAGAGCAGCTAGAAGAGGCTTTAATGCACTTTGACGCGGCAAAAAAACACCATGATACATACCTGAAACTAAAAGTGAGTTTTGACCGTAAGCCCAATGATTTAAAGTTGGCGACACAGTTGACCACGGCGATGGAATCCATGCTCATGGAGCTGGTCGCGATTCCTTTTTCGGTACGTCAAATTGCCGCTTTGGTACAGCGTTTTAAGCATGCTATAGATCGGGTACGTCGTTTTGAGCGTGAAATTCGTGACATGGCACTGACGGCCAAAATGCCACGCAAGCTGTTTATTGAATCCTTTGTACCCAATGAAACCAATGAGCGTTGGATGGATCAATTGATGAAAGAACACGCTGGCGCACGTTGGATTGAGGCTGTAGCAAAAGTTGCACCGAAGATTCGTGAAAATCAGCGTCGCTTGCGCCGTGTTGAGCAAGATAGTGAAATGCCCATTGAAGAACTCAAGGAAGTGGCACGTAAGCTCACTATGGGCGAAGCAAAAATGCGCCAAGCCAAGCGTGAAATGATTGAGGCGAACTTGCGCTTGGTTATTTCCATCGCTAAAAAATATACCAACCGTGGGCTAGGCTTCTTAGATTTAATTCAAGAAGGCAATATAGGGCTGATGAAAGCGGTGGATAAATTTGAATGGCGGCGTGGTTATAAGTTCTCGACCTATGCAACATGGTGGATCCGTCAGGCGATTACACGTTCGATTGCAGATCAGGCTCGAACCATCCGCATCCCTGTGCATATGATTGAAACGATTAATAAAATTAACCGTGTGTCACGTCAAATTGCGCAAGAGATTGGTCGTGAACCCACTCCCGAAGAGTTGGCTGAGAAGTTGGAAATGCCCATTGAAAAAGTGGAGCAGATCTTGGAAGTGGCGAAAGAACCTGTATCTTTGGAGACACCCGTCGGTGATGATGATGACTCCCAACTGGGTGACTTTGTCGGCGATGAACATGCCGAAAACCCACTGGATCGCACTGTCAATGAAGCCTTGGCTGGTGTTACATTGGAAGTGCTGGAAAACTTAACATCACGCGAAGAAAAAGTTTTACGCATGCGTTTTGGTATCGGTATGAACACCGATCATACGCTGGAAGAGGTAGGCAAGCAATTCGGTGTTACCCGTGAGCGTATTCGTCAGATTGAGGCAAAAGCCTTACGTAAACTGCGCCATCCGTCTCGTTCGCAGAAGCTGAAAACTTTTGCCGATAAGCCTGACGACCATGTGTTCCCTACTTCTTGATACTATGATTATCGACCTTATTCCGCTCTCCCTGCGCGCTATTTAGCCTGAATTATTCATAAATCGTCGTGATGATTGCGTAGAACCTTTGTTTGCAACGGATGCCTTGCTCGGAGTAGCGTACCCATGGATACGCTCGACTAGCAGGGTATTCGTTGCAGACAAAAGGGCAAGCAAGGGCGCGACAGTATTGGTGAATAATTCAGGTTAGGTTCGTTTAACGCAAGTGGCTTTCTGCCCGCACTGTGCGATGGAGCATCTTTGCACGGCGCGTCAAAAGGTCACCTGCGTTTATTGTTTTGATTACACAACCATGTTGAAAGGTTTGCTATGTTTGGAAAAAAATTATTTGGTCTGTTCTCCCGTGATATTTCGATTGATCTGGGGACGGCTAATACACTGATTTATGTGCGCGGCGAAGGCATTGTACTCAACGAGGCATCGGTCGTTGCTGTTTATGAAGGTGACGGTCCAAGCAACCGTAAAGTACTCGCCGTCGGTGAAGATGCCAAGCGCATGCTGGGGCGCACACCGGGTTCGATTTCTGCTATTCGGCCATTGAAAGATGGTGTGATTGCAGATTTTTTAATCACGGAAGAGATGTTGCGTCAGTTTATTCGCAAAGTGCATAAGCGTGCTTGGGGAGCCTCGCCACGCATTGTCATCTGTGTGCCTTACGGTTCCACACCCGTGGAGCGGCGCGCCATTCGCGATTCGGGTCTGGCTGCTGGTGCGCGTGAAGTGTACCTTATCGAAGAGCCTATGGCAGCAGCAATAGGGGCGGGCTTGCCAGTCACCGAAGCATCGGGGTCGATGGTGGTGGATATTGGTGGTGGCACATCAGAAATCGCGGTCATTAGTTATGGTGGTATTGTTTATTCACGCTCCGTTCGAGTGGGTGGCGATAAAATGGATGAAGCGATCATCAATCATTTACGCCGTAAATACAGCTTGCTGGTTGGTGCGCCTACCGCCGAGCGCATTAAAATGTATTTGGGTGCAGCTTATCCCCAGCCGCACGACGCTCGCTCGATGGATGTGAAAGGGCGCGACTTGATTAACGGCATACCGAAAACATTATCTTTGGCTGATGTTGAAGTGCTGGATGCTTTGACTGAATCGGTGAATGCGATTGTAGAGGGCGTGAAAGTATGCCTTGAACGCACACCTCCAGAGCTGGCTGCCGACATTGTGGACAAAGGTATTGTGCTCACCGGTGGCGGTGGTTTGTTGCGTGGGCTGGATCAATTATTACGTGACGAAACAGGCTTGCCCGTGACTATTGCTGAAGATCCGTTGAATTGCGTTGTTTTGGGCAGTGGTCGCGTGCTAGAAGAGCTTGATCGTATGCGGGGTGTTTTGTCGCAGCAATGAGGCTGATGTTGACCCTTAACATGGAACATGTGACCCGAACAATAGACGCGCATGGCTTTTTGACGCGCTGTGGCAAAGATATTTCATCGCACGGGGTGACAGAAAGCCATGCGCGTTAACATGGAACATGTGAGCCGAACAATAGACGGCGGTGTCTGATGCGCCGCCGCTTACTGTTACGTTGGTTGGGTATAGTAGCATTGTTACTGAGTGCCTTGCTGGCATTGCAGTTTTTTTCTTTGGGTCAGCGTTTGTTGTTGTGGTCGGGTCCTGTGTTGTCGTGGACGCAGCAGCCTGTGGCTTGGCTGCATGAAGGTGCCCTTTGGTTTGAATCGCGCAGTATATTACAGCAACGCTTGGGTGCGCTAGAAGTTCGTTTAGGTCAACAAACTGCTTTACTACAACAAACGCAAAGCTTGCAAGAAGAAAATATCCGCCTGCGTCGTTTACTGCATGTGCAAAACATCCAAGGCTATCAATGGCATGCCGTAACAGTTATCGGACGCAGTCCCGATGTAAAAAGTCAGCGACTGATCCTGCAAACAGCACCTGTGTCCAGTGATGATGTGGTCGTTTCTAGCGAGGGTCTGGTGGGCTTGATTGACCGTTATGATGCTGGCTATGCCGTGGCGCGTACTATTTTAGATGCCTCTATTACCGTGCCTGTAACGCTTAAAGGCAGTAACCTTGCTGCGCTGGCGCGTGGCGATGGTCAAAAATTGTTATTAGATTTTGTCCCTGCTGTTTTTTCCCTTCAGTCGGGTGACATTCTTTACACCTCTGGTGCTGGTGGTCTGTACCCACCAGGGATTGCAGTGGCGCGGATTATACAGGCTGAAGCCCTGTCTGGCAGCCCCTTTGCCCATGTCGAGGCCGTACCTATTGCCCATTGGCAACGCGATCATTGGCTGGCTATTGCGACCAATGCCACCTCCCTCGTTCATTCCTCTGCCTTGCCATGAACTTCCATGCTTATGCTGCCTTTTTTTTGGTGCTTGTTGGGCTGTGCTTGAATTGGCTGGTTCCTGCAACAATTAATCAACCTGACTGGGGTTTTGCACTGCTATTGGGTGCGCTGTTGGCACAATGGCGTTATATTTGGTGGGTTTTGCCATGGGCTTGCTTACATGATCTGGTCTTGTACTGGACACTATGGCCCAGCATTTTTGTATGGCTATCACTCCCCTTACTACTCATTTGGTTGGATGCACTGGCGGGAGCAGGTTTACCGCAACGCATGCTATTATTATTACTCGCGCACGGTGTTTTACTGGGGCTTGGCTGGTCATTGCCATCGCTGATATTGACCCTGTTGTTAAGTGTGTGGTGTTGGTATGGATGGATTGCTTTGGGCGATCATTTACATAGCCGCCGCCAGTGGCAGCCATGACTGTATTTAATCAACTTCTACAACGCCGACGTTTTGATGCCCGTATAATCGTCTTTCATCTGCTCGCCCTATTATTATTTGCGGCACTGTTGTTACGTATGTTTAATTTACAATGGTTACAACATGAAGGCTTGAGCCTGCAAGCCGATAATAATCGTCTTAATATTTTACCTGTACTCCCAGTGCGAGGCGAAATGGTCGATCGCCACGGTGAGGGGCTAGCAGTCAATCACATCTCTTATCGCGTAGTGCTGATCCCTGAGCGAAGCGAGCACCTTGAAGACACATTAGCCATGCTTTACGCCAATTTACCATGGTCAGCTCGTGATCTAAAGCGTATTAAAAAACGTATTAAGCATGCGCGTAAAGACCGCCCTGTCTTGTTACAGGATCAATTGCAATGGCGGCAGGTTGCATGGCTACTGCCACGCTTGCATCACCACCCCGGTTTAAATGTCGAATCGGGCACACATAGAAAATACCCCTTTGGCGCATTGACAGGGCATGTCGTGGGCTATCTATCACGGGTGAAGGAAAGCGATTTAGAGCATGGCTTTTTATCGGGAGAATACGTGGGTCGCAGTGGCCTAGAACACAGCTTTGAAGATCGCCTGCATGGTCACCTAGGCAGCCAGCAAGAGGAGGTCGATGCCCGTGGTCGCAGGGTTGCAGTATTGGCTGAAGTACCGCCCGTCATGGGTGAGACGCTGCGTTTATCGCTGGATGTTAAGGTGCAACAAGCAGCAGCGACTGCACTAGCTGGTCGCACGGGAGCCGTGGTGGTGATGGACGTTCACAGTGGCGAAGTTCTCGCGCTACTCAGCACGCCAGGTTACGACACCAATGCATTCAGTGGTGGCTTGAGCCAATCACAGTGGTCGGCATGGCTGAATAACGACCAAAAACCGCTGCTAAATCGTGCTGTACAAGCAACGTACCCCCCCGGTTCTACATGGAAAATGGTGACTGCAATGGCGGGGTTACGTCAGCATGCACCCTTGACAGGGCAAAAAAATCAATGTGTGGGTTATGTGCAACTGCATGATCGTCGCTTGCGCTGCTGGAAGCGTTCAGGGCATGGTTATGTTAATATGCATGATGCTTTGATGCATTCGTGTGATGTTTATTTCTATGCGCTGGGCGATCAGCTGGGTATGCGTCCGATTGTAGAAGAGGCACAACGCTGGGGGTTTGGCGAATATACAGGCATCGCTTTATCCCCTGAGGCACGCGGTCATCTACCTGCGGCTCAAGGTTTTTTACGACGCGGACGTACACGGGCATGGTACCCTG
>JAUZQP010000181.1 GCA_030950965.1 Mariprofundaceae bacterium | reverse complement strand
GGATGTGTTCCTGTTATTTGAAAATCTATTATCTCTGTTTGGTATTTTGGGCAACGATTAACCGTTTTTGTGATGCTGCGCGCTACCTATAGGGTGGCGCGTTTTTTTTGTGGATGCGATGTTATAAAACAACAAAAGGATGGTAATCATTCACTCCCCCCACTGATTTTTCCGCCCTCTGCGTTGAAAGTGCTCATTTACCCAAGCGTAAACTGCGCGCTTTCGCCTTGATGGCGAAAAAACAGAGGGGGTGTGAATGATTACAAAGGATGTACTATGTGTGGAATTGTTGGTGCCGTAGCACAACGCAATGTAGCAGCTGTTTTGCTGGAAGGTCTCAGCCGTTTGGAATACCGTGGCTATGATTCAGCAGGGATCTCTTGCATGGATGCTGAGCATGGTCTGCGGCGCACGCGAGCGATGGGGAAACTGGTTCATTTACGCCAGCGTTTAGAGGGGCAACCGTGTGATGGTTTTGTAGGGATTGGTCATACTCGCTGGGCGACTCATGGGGTGCCGGCTGAACGTAATGCCCACCCGCATCAATGCGAATCTTTCGCCTTGGTTCACAATGGTATTATTGAAAATCACGATGTTTTACGCGTCATGCAACAACCCCGCCACGATTTTGAATCACAAACAGACTCCGAAGTGATCGTCCATTTACTGCAAGATGAATCCGTTGCTGGCGGCAGCTTGTTGGACATTGTGCGCCGCAGCATCACCCAACTCAACGGCTCTTACGCCTTGGCAGTGATGCGCGCCGAAGAACCTGACAGCATGGTGGTGGCACGCCAAGGTAGTCCTTTGGTGATCGGTGTAGGCATTAACGAATACTTTATTGCCTCGGATATCCTCGCCCTATTGCCCGTCACCAACCGCTTTATCTATTTAGAAGAGGGCGACATCGCTCACATCACCCATGACTGTTTACGCATGTGGAACAGCGCGGGCGAAGCTGTAGAGCGAACCATGAACGAGTCCACGATCAATCCCGAATCTGTGGGTAAAGGCGACTATCGCCACTTCATGCTCAAAGAGATCTATGAGCAACCCAAAGTGGTGGCAGATACCTGCGAAGGGCGTTTGATTAACCATCGGGTGATGGATGAAATCCTCGGTCCACAAGCCAAAGGTATGCTCGATGGTGTGAAGCAAATTCATATTGCTGCCTGTGGTACCAGTTACCATGCTGGGCTGACGGCACGTTACTGGTTTGAAGAGCTCGCAGGCATACCTTGCCGCGTAGAGATCGCCAGTGAATTGCGCTATCGCAACCCTGTCATCCCGCAAGGAACTTTACTGATTGTAATTTCTCAATCAGGTGAAACGGCGGATACCTTGGCGGTGTTGCGTAATGCCAAGACGATGGGCTATTTTTCCACGCTCGCCGTGTGCAATGTGCCAGAGAGTTCGATGGTTCGGGATGCTGATGGTGTCTTAATGACCCGTGCGGGGCCAGAAGTCGGTGTGGCTTCTACCAAGGCATTTACCACCCAGTTGGTCGCGTTAATGCTGTTGGTGATTGTGGTTGGTCGCCGTTTCACCATGAGTGCCGAACGTGAAGCCTCGCTGGTGGAGCAACTGCGTAATCTACCGGCTAATATTGAAGCAGCGTTACAGCATGATGATGCCATTGCCTTGTTGGCCAATGATTTTGTGGACAAAAACAACGCCCTGTTTCTTGGTCGCGGCACAGGCTACCCTGTGGCGATGGAAGGTGCGCTCAAGCTCAAAGAGATCTCTTACATCCATGCCGAAGCCTATGCTGCTGGCGAGTTAAAGCATGGCCCGCTGGCTCTGGTTGATGAATCCATGCCTGTTATTGCCGTGATGCCTAGCGATGGCTTGCTTGAAAAGCTCAAGTCTAACATTGCCGAAGTCAAAGCGCGTGGCGGTCGTCTCTATGTGTTCAGCGATCACAGCAATATCGAGCAAGATGAGCAACTGCGCCTCATCAATATTGATGTTCATGCTGGCGAACTTGCACCTATCGTGTTTACTATTCCACTGCAACTGTTGTCGTACCATGTAGCGGTATTACGCGGAACAGATGTGGATCAACCGCGCAACTTAGCCAAATCTGTTACCGTAGAATAATGTCCGATACCAGCAACAGCCTGCCACCGTTGAGTTTGGCCTTTGGTGATTTTATAGCACGCCAAACGGAGCAAGCGAGCGATAGTGTTTTGGCGCGCACGGCGGCATGGCTGAGCTGGAGTTACACACAAGGTGATGTCTGCCTTGATCTGGCTGAAAAGTGTGAGCAACCATGGTTTGATGGTGTGTTCATGGATGAGGATCACGCGCCGTCGTTAGACGATTGGCGCATGGTATTATCGGCAGGAACTCGCTGCGTTGCTGCGCCCCATGACTACGCGCCGATGGTGTTAGATGGCAACCGCCTCTACCTGCATCGTTACTACCACGATGAAGGGACCATTGCTGGGGCTTTATTGCAGCGTATGAACACGTCCGTTCACTGTGATGAAACAGTGTTGCGCTCCTCCTTGTCGCGCTTGTTCCCTGATGTTCGCTTTGTGGAACAACAACGCGCTGTCGCGCTGGCTGCAAATCGTCTGTTTAGCGTCATTGCTGGTGGTCCTGGCACGGGTAAAACTACATCGCTTGTGGCATTGCTGGCCGTGTTGTTGGAGCAGCAAGCAACCTTACGTATCGCCGTTGCTGCGCCTACGGGTAAAGCCGCTGCGCGGATGATGGAATCGATGCAAAACATGCAGCTGCAATTACCGCTGGATGCAACGGTACGCCAAGCTCTGCCGACACAAGCTGCCACCATCCACCGCTTACTGGGCTTTGACGGTCACCGCTTCCGTCATCATGCCGAACGCCCCTTGGCATGCGATGTGTTAGTTATTGATGAAGCGTCGATGGTGGATGTGTCGTTGATGGCAGCCATCATCCACGCCCTGCCAGCCCATGCGCGGCTGATTTTGTTAGGGGATCGTGACCAATTAGCATCGGTGGATGCAGGCAGTGTGCTGGGCGACATTACAGGTCATGGTCGCGCCATTAATTACAGCCCAACTACCCACGATTACCTCAACCGCATCATGGGTGATGGTGAATGCACGGCTGTAGATCATTCCTCAGCAAGTGAACATATCGCCGACTGTGTCGCTCTGCTGCAAACCAGCCACCGTTTTGGCGCAGACAGCGGTATCGCGCAATTAGCCGAAGCCTGCAACCGTGGCGATAGTCAAACCGCCGTATCCTGCTTTGATCATGCCGATGATATTCAACTGGCAGCAGGTGATCCCGATGCCGCTGCGAAGCAAGCCATTGCCGCCTACTGCGCCTGTTACCGTCAACACCGTAACCCCAACGATTTATTGCACGCGTTGGGTCAATTTCGTCTGCTGTGTGCTGTGCGTCAGGGGCGTTTTGGTGTCGAGTCGCTCAATCGCCAAGTTGCCCGTGCTTTGCGTGCCGAAGGCTTGTTGTATGGTCGTCACGGCATGTTACAAATGATCACCCGCAATCATCCCACGCATCATGTGTTTAACGGTGATCTCGGCATCATCTGGCGTGACTCCGATGGTCAAGAACGGCTGCATATCCGCATGCCCGATGGCACATTAAAAGCCTTTTCGCCCGCCATGTTACCCGATGGTGAAGCCGCTTGGGCGATGACCGTCCACAAAGCCCAAGGTTCTGAGTTTGATCAGGTGGCCTTGTTGCTGCACGATGATCCTAACCACGCTTTGCTCACACGAGAGTTACTCTACACTGCCATCACTCGCGCTCGTCAACACTTCACGCTGTACGCAACGCCCGAAGTGCTCACTGCCACCATCGAACGCCACATCCAGCGCAGCAGTGGGCTAGCACAACGTTTAGGCTGGTAGGTGGTAACCATTCAAAGAAGGTAACGAAGGGATTAATATTGAGTGGCTCATGCTTAAGTTAATTCATAGTTAAGAGTACACATGGCGAAGTTTCTCTCGTTCCCACGCTCTGCGTGGTAATGCATACCGCCGTTTCCGTGTTGCAGTTAGGTGGGCATTCCCACGCAGGAGCGAGGGAACGAGAAAAATTGCCAGCGCATAGCAGCCTACCTTTTAGTCAAAACACTTCACCAACACACGGTAGAGATAAAATGCATCCAGATACCCCGCAAGTTCGCGAATCGAGTGCATGGCAAAGGTCGGTACTCCCACATCGACCGTGCGTACCCCCAATGCTTTGGCACTAATCGGGCCAATCGTGCTGCCGCATCCTATATCGGATCGAACCACAAATGACTGCACGGGTACATCTGCCCATACACACCACTGTTTGAAGATCGCACTGCTTTCACTATTGCTTGCATAACGTTGGTTGGCATTTGTTTTAATGACCGGGCCATCATTGATGATGGGGCCATGATTCCGATCATGTTTATCGGCAAAGTTGGGATGTACTGCATGGGCGTTATCCACCGAGACCATCAGGCTTGAGGTCATCATGCGTGAGAACGCCTCATCACTGTCAACAAGACGCATCAGCACTGATTTTAAGAAGTTCCCCTGGGCACCAGATGCC
>JAUZQP010000180.1 GCA_030950965.1 Mariprofundaceae bacterium | reverse complement strand
CCGATCAGCGCGTCGGTAAAGTAGCCCAGCCACGCAGCAAAGCCTAAACCGATGGCAATGCCTGGCAGGGTGAGTACATCGGGCAGAAACATGGTTTCTAGGTCAATCAGGGTTAACACCCACAACAGCGTCATGAGTACGACCGCTTGTAATAATACTGGCGATGGACCAATCACCCACGTTAAATAGCCCCAACTGATGGCAACTACGGCTTCTAACGCGGGGTAACGTATAGCAATGGCTTGGCTGCAATGACGGCAGGATCCACCCAACCACGCCCACGATAGCAGGGGGATATTGTCGTACCATGCAATGGTATGTTGGCAGTTCGGGCAGTGACTACCTGGCCAAGCGACAGATTCGCCGCGTGGAATACGGTACACACAGACATTGCAAAAGCTGCCGACCATCAAGCCAACCAGTGCTGCAAGGGCAATAAAACTCAGCGTAGCAACCACGTTTAATCCTTTATACCTAATTTTTTCAAGCGGTAGCGAATGGAGCGAAACGTGATACCCAGCTCTTTGGCTGCCAATGTCGCATTTTGCTTGGTGCGTTCCATCGCTTGCTCAATTAAACGACGCTCTACCCCTTCGAGCGCATCATCCAAATTACCATTGCCCAGCGATACCGCTTCAAGGTTTGTCTCTTTTTCAGGGTGAATGTCGTCAAAATCATCCAGAATCGAGATGTCCAAGGAGTCGCCGTCCGATAAGGCGAGTAAGCGTTGCAACAGGTTTTCCAGTTCGCGCACATTACCTTTGAGCGGTAATTCTGCCAGTTGCGCTATGGTTTCGTCATCGACGGTGATGGTTTCACCCATGCGTTGCAATAAAGCCGTAATCAATAGCGGTATATCTTCACGTCGCTGGCGCAATGATGGCATGTGAACAGGTACAACATTAAGACGGTAAAATAAATCTTCCCGAAAAATGCCATCGCGCACTTCAGCAATCAAATCCCGATTGGTTGCCGCTAAAATACGCACGTTAGCATGACGCTCGCAGTCTTCACCGACGCGGCGGAAGCTGTGTTCTTGCAATAAGCGTAATAATTTCACCTGAATATTTAGCGGCATTTCACCGATTTCATCCAAGAATAGCGTGCCGCCGTTGGCTGCTTCCACCAAGCCTTTACGGTCGGCATCGGCACTGGTGAACGCACCTTTGCAATGACCAAACAACTCTGATTCAAACAAACCTTCGGGGATGGCAGCGCAATGCACAGGGATAAAAGCTTGCTCACTACGCGGTGAATGAAGATGGACAAAGCGAGCTGCTACCTCTTTACCTGTGCCTGATTCACCCGTAATGAGCACCGTGAAGTCACGCTTGGCTGCACGCTGCAAACGTTCGCGCACACGCTGCATCACAGGAGATGTGCCAATCAATAAACCATCATGCGATGACGCTATGACCTCATCGTCGCTATCATGGCTCGCCTGTTCGCTATGCAAGGCGCGTTCCACTGCCTCGTGCAATTCATCCATAGACACCGGCTTGGTGAGGTAATCAAACGCCCCCAAACGCATGGCATCGACGGCAGTTTCTGTGCTGGCATAGGCGGTGATTAACAGAATCTTCGGTCGTGGTTGGCTGGCTGCTGCCATACTGACCACTTCTAGACCAGCATCGCGTCCCTCCATGCGTAAATCGGTGAGTACCAAATCAAATGCTTGTTGCTTCAGGGCAAGTCGCGCTTCGTCAGGCCCTGCGCATGTATGTATGCGATGCCCTTGCGTCTCCAGCCCCATGCTAAGTACTTGGCGGGCATTCACTTCGTCTTCCACTAATAAAATATCAGCCATGGGACATCACCGGAACCTCTGTCGTCAAGATAAATCCCTCCCCTTGCTCGGCATGATCGGGGCTATGCTCAATGGTGAAAAAGGTGCAATCATCTTGGCGATGATGACGCAATTGCCATTGGTTTGCACGACAAACTTGCCATACGGTCGCCAAGCCTAAACCCGTGCCACCACTTGATTCGCTGGCAAAGGGTTCAAATACGGTAGCACGGATGGATTCAGGTATGCCAGCACCATGATCAACCACCTGCACGCGCCAGCCTTCATGGTCGCTACAGGCATAGCAGTGAATGGTTACGGTAGCTGGTTCAGGGCTGGCTTGCAGGGCATTGCGTAGTAAATTATCAAACACCAAACGCAAATGATTGGGGTCTTCTTGCATGCTGTTCACAGAACAATCGACGGTGACTTGATGGTGTGCATTCACATCTTCTTGCGCCAAAGATGCAGCAATAATAGCTGCGGGTGTACAAGGCTCAGGCTTGGGCTCTAAGGGACGTGTATAATTGAGCATGTCAGAGATCAAACGATTTAAACGTAAAATTTCTTCGTGTACAATGCGTTGAATTTGCTGCTGCTGGGGTGCTGATACCTTGTCCAACAAATCAACGGCATGACTCATGGTGTGCATGGGGTTGCGCAACTCATGCGCCAGCATAGCTGCCATTCGCCCCATAGCAGCCAGTTTGTTGTGTTCCATGAGTTGCTTTTCTAACGACTTCATATCGCTGACATCCACAAAGGTAAGCAGCCAGCAGGCGAGGTTGCCATTTTCGGGCAGGCGCCCCGCTTGCACCAGATATGTTCGCTCGTCTTGCAGCCACTCGCATTGAAATTTCAGATCTTTTCCCTGTTGAAAAAAATTCAATAAAGCCGCAGGTAAGATGGAAACGCTGAATACCGATTGACCGATCACTTCTCTTGTCTGAAGTAGCTGATGAGCTGCCTCGTTGTAGTCTTGAATATTAAAAAAACGATCCAGTACAATCATGCCTTCGGACATCGACGACATGACTTGATGATGCATACGCTGAAGGTTTTCATGCTGCCGTACGACACGATCACTTTCTCGCGTTAGGCCCACATGCCGTCGTGCCAAAGCAGCCATAATGCCACCAACCAGCAGTAAGATAGAGACTTGTAAGAGTAGCTGCAGCGTGGCTTCTTCGGGGAGAACTTCGTGGTGTACCCAACTGTAGGTGTGAACGGCGACTAAATAGCCGATGCATGCAGCAACGGAGACCACCGCTACCGACAAGCTATGGGCATGAATGCCATTGGCAACAATCACCAAACCAAAGAGCAATACAAAGGGGCTATGAAAGCCCCCCGTAACAAATACCAACAATGAAATAAGTAATGCATCCATACCAAATTGACACAATAGCTGTGCCGTGAGGCTCATCTTACGCCAGATAATAATGCCCTGCGTAGCACTGAAGATCACGGCCAGCCCACATAGGTAGAATAACCCTTGTCGTTGAATAGCGGTTGCCGAGGGTAGGTAAACCCATAAAGCAATGGCTAATACGGCAAACATCGCAACACTGCGAAACAGCAATAAGCGGAGTATTTGCGAGGGTGTGTGTGTGTTCATAAGGGTGCTATTAAAGACCCCCAGCCATGCTGAAAATAGGCAAGTACATCGAAATCACCAAGCCACCAATAATGACACCGAGGAACGCCATGATGAGCGGCTCCATCAAAGCTGTCATACCATTCACCGCTGTATCGACCTCCTCTTCGTAGAAGTCAGCGATTTTGCTGAGCATATCTTCCAGTGTACCCGTTTGTTCACCGATGGAAATCATTTGCGTGACCATGATAGGGAACAAGCCACTGTCTTCTAGCGGACCCGTTAGTGTCTGCCCTTGGCTGATGGACTCTTTACAGGACAAAATAACATTTTCAATGATGATATTCCCCGAAGTTTCGGCTACCGTATCCAGTGATTCTAAAATCGGTACTCCCGCTGAAGAAAGTGTCGCAAAGGTACGGCAGAAGCGGGCTACTGCACCTTTACGTAATACATCGCCTAACACGGGGAGGTTGAGTAAGAGGTTATCAAGCTGAATATGACCTTGCGGTGTTTTGTAAATAGCTTTGATCCCCTGCACCAAGGCAATAGGAGCACCGACGACGAGGTACCAATAGTCCACAAAGTAGTTAGATATAATCATGGTGACCTGAGTAGGCATGGGTAGCTCTTTGTCCATACTGGAGAACATTTCACCAAAAACAGGGATCACGAAAATCATCAAAATGGATGTTACGACAAAAGCGATCACCATGATTGAAAGTGGGTAAACCATAGCAGATTTAATTTTAGCTTTGAGTGCGATAGCTTTTTCTTTGTAGGCACAGAGGCGCAATAAAATGGTATCCAAAATACCACCTTGTTCGCCTGCTTCGACCAAGGCACAGGTCAGGCGATCAAAATCCTTGGGGAATTTGCGCAGACTTTCGCCCATCGGCGTGCCGCCTTCGAGCTCTTCGCGCACGTTACGCAATAAATCAATGAGAGCTTTTTTATCCGTGCCTTTTTCGGACATCTCGAAGCATTGAACCAAGGGTAAACCTGCGTTAATCATGGTGGAAAGCTGGCGAAAGAAGATGGAAATATCTTTTTCGTCTACCTTTTCAGCAAATATAACGATTTCCATAGGCTTTTTCTTGACTTTTATTTCAAGTAATTTTTGCCGCCGCAGTGATGATTGAACAATGAATTTATTGTCCGCTTCAATTTCGCCACTTTTTTTAGTGCCGTCTTTGCTCTTTGCTTCCCATACGAAAATTGCCATCAGTCACCCACCGTTACACGTAAACATTCTTCCAGCGAAAGATCACCGCTGCGTACTTTATTTAAGGCTGACATACGCAAGGTTTTGACCCCTAACGAGACAGCAATAGCATTGATATCATCTGAGTTTTTCCCTGCATATACCGCTTCGCGAATTTCCTCGTAGACGGGCATGACTTGGTAAATACCGACGCGACCTTTATAGCCCGTACCATTACAAACACTGCAACCTTTGCCTTGCATGGGTTGGAATGTGCCAATCTCTTGGGCTGGAATACCCGCTTCGATCAATGCTTCAGCGGGAATGTCTGTAGGGCCGTTACATTGGCTGCAATTACGCCGCCCCAGCCGTTGGGCAGTCACCAGGTTGACCGCCGAACCGACCAAGAAGCTCTCCATGCCCATGTTAATCAGTCGCGTCATCGTCGAGGGTGCATCGTTGGTATGCAAGGTCGCCAGTACCAAATGCCCTGTTAGCGCGGCCTTGATACCGATAGCCGCTGTATCGTGATCGCGAATCTCACCAATCAGAATAATATCTGGATCTTGGCGCAAGAATGACTTCAGCGCAGCAGGAAAATCCATACCGATGGCAGGATTCACGTTCACTTGGTTGATCCCCATGAAGTTAAACTCCACAGGGTCTTCAGCAGTACAAATATTCACGCCCGGTTGATTGATTTCTGCTACCGCAGAATATAAGCTAACCGTTTTACCCGAACCTGTTGGTCCGGTGACCAGCACCATGCCGTACGGTTGATGGATCTGCTCCTGGAATTTTTTCAAATCATCCGCTTCATAGCCCAGTTTGGTCATATCCAATTGCAGGTTGGAAGGATCAAGCAAACGCATGACTACCTTCTCGCCAAATAGCGTGGGTAAGACGGAAACGCGAAAATCGACGGTTTTAGCTTTCGATAGACGTAATTTGATACGACCATCTTGCGGCACACGTCGTTCCGCAATGTCTAAGCGCGCTTGGATTTTAATGCGAGAAACAATGGCATCGCGCATCTTCATGGGTGGACGCATAATTTCGTGCAGTACACCGTCAATACGGTAACGTACGCGCACCAAGGTTTCATACGGCTCAACATGAATATCCGACGCATTGCGTTTGATGGCATCAAGCAGAATAAGGTTGACCAGTTTAACAACGGGGGCAGTTTCTGTTTCTGCAGCTACGCTGGCGGCATCAATAGCACCCTCGGAGGTGTCCACGACTTCCATGTCGTTCGCGCCCAATTCACCCATAACATCTTCTAATTGTTGTCCAGCACCACCGATGTCATCCAGCTTGTTTAAAATGGCTGTTTCTGAGGCAATGACCGTATCAATTTGACCGCCGCAAATAAATGCCATTTCGTCCAAGGCATCCATATCGTATGGATCGCTGATCGCCATGGTGATGGCATTGCCACGCCGTCGTAATGGTATGGCAATATTCTTACGTAAAATATCGATGGATATTTTTGTGAGGTTGGGGGCGATGTCAACGTTGGTCAAATCAACAACAGGGCGGCCAAAAGAGTTCGCGATAAAGGCTGTGAGCGTTTCTTCAGTGAATGTTTTTTGAGCGATGAGCTCAGTATTCAGTGAACT
>JAUZQP010000018.1 GCA_030950965.1 Mariprofundaceae bacterium | reverse complement strand
ACACATGAGTCATTGGCTGTGCGGTAGTGTGAGTGACCGTCTTGTGCTCGCATTTAGTCTTTTGTTGATCGCTGTGTTCTGGTGGCAAGTGCAGCAGCAGTTAGGTGATGCCCCCCCCCACGTCTATGTGTACCACAATCAAACTTTGCTGGCGCACTACCCTTTGGATGATGCGGCGCGTGATTTTGATGCACGGGGTGATATAGGTGTATCACGGATTCACATAGAGCACCGCAAGGTGAGTATTATTGCAGCACCCTGCCGCTATAAGCGTTGCATACTCAGTGGTGAACATCATCATACAGGCGATATCATTGCCTGTGTTCCCAACCACATCATGGTCGTGATTCGTGGTGATCAAACGCTGTTAACACCCGATGCCGTGGCAGAATAAAAACGCGCTGTAAAACATTCCAAAAATAGCCGAAGTTATTCATATTTTTAGGGGGGAAATTGACTATATTATAATATAATAATATAGTTCGCCCATGCAGACAATTCCTCAAGAAAATATCGAGCAGGCAGCCGAAGGCTTACGTGCTATTGCGCATGAACTGCGTTTATCGGTGTTGTGCCATTTAATGAATGGACCGATGTGTGTGACTGAGTTAATAGCCGCTACGGGTGCATCGCAATCCAATTTATCGCAACATTTGGCTAAGATGCGAAAGATGGGTATTTTGGCGAATGAACGTCGCGGCATGCAAATTTATTACCGTATTGCCAACCCTGATTTTGAAAGATTAGTGATGGCGTTGAAGCATATTTACTGCCCTGATATCTCTATATGATGAAGCCATCTCTTTTTTTTTACGCTATTACATTAGCTTATTCTTATATGATAATATTCCCTGCTACATTGTCAGCAGGCGAAGCCATGCCACTCACGGTGAACGCGGCGGTGGCGCGTGCTATGCAAGCGAACCGTCAGGTGCTGGCGAGACATCGCGCTGTGGATGCTGCCGATGCACGCACACAGCAAGCGCGGTCAGCGCGCTTACCCCAAGTGTCGTGGCAAACTTCCGTATTACGCAGCAACGCGCCGTTGACGGCGTTTGGTAGTCGTTTATCACAACAGGCGATAACAGCGGCTGACTTTGCCCCCTCTCGATTGAATTACCCTGCGGCAATCACCCAGTACCAACATCGGCTGGTGTTGGATGTACCTATTTACCATGGGGGTGCATTGAGTGCGGGGGTGGCACAAGCTGAAGCGAACCGTGATGTGCAACAAGCAGTCGTACTCCAAACACAACAACAGATTATTTTTCAAGTTATCACAGCATACAGTCAGGCATTGCGCGCGCAACATGCCACCACTGTGGCTAAGCAAGCACTCAAAGCTGCGACAGCTCACGTTAATACCGCACAACAGATGTTGGACAAAGGCATGCTGCTCAAAAGTGATGTGATGGATGCAGAAGTTCACCGCTTAAATGCGGAAGTCGTGGTAACGCAAGCAGAGCATCGTTATCAGGATGCCGAAGATCAGCTACGCCAGTTATTGGCATGGGACAACCACCAACCCTTAGCGCTCGCACCGTGGTCAGGTAGCGCAACGGAACAGAGCAGAAAAAATGTAGCATACTGGCAACAACAAGCGGTAAGCAACCGCCCTGAATTAAAGACTATGCACCACCAGTTAAGCGTCTTAGCGGCTACCAAGCAGCGTACTGAAGCAAGCTTCCGCCCTACACTGGGATTGCAAGTAGCACAGGAGTGGCATAACAACAGCCTTACGCCACAACATGGCAACACCACTGTGATGGCAGCATTGCAATGGAATATTTTTGCTGGGGGAGCCGACCGCGCAGCCTACCAAGCGGCTGAAGCCGATGAGGCAGGGCAGATGTTAGCATGGAAAGATCAAGCTCAGAAGATTGCTGTTCAGGTGCGCTCTGCCCTACGTCAGCGTGAAGAGACCAAATCTCGTCTGTCGGTACGTCAACAAGCGCAAAAACAGGCTCAGGAATCATTACGCATTCATCGTGTGCGATTTGCTCAAGGCATGGAAAACATTAACACCATGCTGGATGCACAAACCCGCCTCGATCAAGCGGCTGCATCTGTGGTACAAGCGCGTTTCGACCACCAGATGGCTGCCGTTCAGCTTCTATTAAGCGCGGGCATGCTTAAACCTACATCTTTTTCACACCCCTAAACTGAGGTCTTTCCGATGATTAACGATAGCCTAACACTTAACATGAAACATATGACACGAACCATAAACGCGGATGGATTTTTAAGCCACTGCACCAAAATATTGCATAGCATCATGGGGATTAGTGTGGCTATGCTATTGTTTGGGTGCCAAGCCAATGAACCTGCGTTGAGTGAAACCACAACACCAGCAACGGTAGCAGGCAGTGCAACAACCGTGGTGGAACGTACTATTCCGGTATGGTTTCAAACAGGTGGCGTGGTGACAACAGACCACCGTGTAACAGTGAGTTCACGATTGTCGGGGTATATTCGCAAGCTTAACATCCATGAAGGACAAAGTGTTCACAAAGATGATTTATTGTTTCGCATTGATCCTGTGGATGTAAAACAAGTATTGGCACAGGCACAAGCGGATGCTGGCAACGCGCTGGCAGACAAGCGGCGTTTCGGTGCCTTGCTCATAGCACAAGCCGTGACGCAACAGCAGTATGACACTGTAGCATTGCGTTATACGGTGGCACAATCACGGGTCAAACAGGCTCGAAATCAACTGCATTATACCGATGTGCGTGCGCCCCTTGATGGCGTGGTGGTAAGCAAGCTTTTGCACAACGGCGACCTAGCATCGCCTGGGCAAGCGGTATTGGTGGTGGAAAATCCTCGGCAATTGCTGGTGGAAACCCATGTCGCTGAATCCCACATCACCCGTCTGCATGAAGGCGACAGTGCGCAATTACAATTTGCTGCCAGTGACCTGCCCGTGAAAGCGACCATCGACCATATTATTGAAGACAACCGCCCTACATCCCATCAGTTTGTAGTGAAACTTTCATTGCCTGATCATGCAAACGTGCGCCCTGGTATGTTCGCTCATATTCGTTTTCACCAGGGGGAACGCCAAGCCTTAATGATCCCTCGCTCTGCCGTGGTCTATCGCAATGGTTTGACTGGTGTGTATGTGGTGGATGCTCACGCCTTGTTGCATTACCGTTTGATACGTCTTGGCGAAGTGTATGGCGAGCAGGTGGAAGCCAGCACTGGGCTTGCTGCGGGTGAACACTTAATGTCAGCTATTACGCCAGAGCTTCACAGTGGTTTGCGTTTAGTCGAGAGCAATCATGAATAAACCTTCTACCTCGCTCAATATTGCAGGTAAGTTGGGCAAAGCGGCAATGGGAAGTCATATCACGCCGATGCTCAGTGTTTTGGTCTTTTTTATCGGCGTGATGGCGTTACTGCTCACACCAAGAGAAGAAAATCCGCAAATTAATGTGCCTGCTGCTAATGTATTTGTGACGATGGAAGGAGCTAGCCCACAAGAGGTCGAAAACCTGGTCGTACGTCCGTTGGAAATGGTACTGCGTGAAATGACAGGCGTGGATCACACGTTCGGTATCGCACAAGAATCTTTGGGTGTAGTGACCGTCATGTTCAATGTCGGTGAAGACAAAGAAGCGAGTTTAGTTAAGCTATACGATAAAATCATGCACAACCTAGATCGTCTGCCGCCAGGTGCTGGTCAACCCTTGATTAAGCCTTTGGATGTAGATGATGTTCCTGTCTCGGTCATCACGCTATCATCCCCTGATATGGATGGGCTAATGCTTAAACAGCTCGCAGAACGGGTGCGTGACGCGCTGCTACCGCTCGAAGGTGTCTCCGTGGGGGATATTGTTGGTGGTCGTGACCGCCAACTACAAATCACCTTGGATTCTAGCCGTATGGCAGCCTATCACATCACCTTGGATCAATTACATGCTTCCTTAGCTGCGGCCAATCGCGGTGGTCCTGTCGGTGCTTTGATTGGTGAGCAGCGCGTGCAATCCATTGTGCTAGATGCTTATTTAACCTCTGCCAGTGACGTGGCCAGTTTGATTGTTGGTTCATGGCAAGGCAGCCCCATTTATCTGCGCGACATTGCCACCGTTCAAGACACGCTCAGCGAAGTGACTACCGTTCACCGCATCGGTTTTGGCCCCGCATCCGAAACTAAAATGCAGGGTGAGCCAGAAATGGCAGCGGTATCCATCGCCTTGGCGAAAAAACGCGGTACGAATGCGGTATTCGTCACCCAGCGCATTGCTGAAAAATTAGCCACGCTGCAAGGCGACATGATCCCCCATAATGTGCAAGTCCATATCACCCGTGACTCTGGTGAGCGTGCTGATGATGCAGTCAACCTGTTGGTCGAGCATTTGGGTGTAGCCATTGTATCTGTGGTGGTTATTTTACTGTTTTTCCTTGGTTGGCGTGAAGCAGCGATTGTGACGATGAATATTCCATTGATTCTGTTCATTGTACTGGCAGTAGGCTTGCTGGCAGATCAAACGATTAACCGTATCACCTTGTTCGCACTCATTTTGTCACTCGGTTTATTGGTGGACGATGCCATTGTGGTGATTGAGAACATCCACCGTCATTTGCATCATGGTGTTCACAGTATCAAAGATAAAGCAGCGGCGATTATTACAGCCACCAATGAAACGGGAAAACCCACCATGGTAGCAACGATTGCGGTAATTTTAGCATTCATCCCGATGGGGTTTGTCACTGGCATGATGGGACCGTATATGGGGCCTATTCCCTTCAATGTACCTGTAGCAATGGCTGCATCTTTGATCGTGGCTTACATGCTTACGCCATGGATTGCAGTGCGCTGGCTGCCCTGTGCCATTCGTGAATCCAACGTAGAAAATGAACATGAAAGCTCGAAAGACTGGGTGCATCGTACCTACCTCCGTTTAGCCCTTCCCCTATACCAACATGCATGGATGCGTTGGTTCTTTGGCTTAATTATTTTATTGTTGTTTGTCGCGGCGATGCTAGAACCTGCATGGCAGTTCATTCGTCCCCAAGGTATTAACGGCCCCATGACACCAGGCAGTGTGGAGCTTAAAATGTTACCAAAAGGCAACAACAACACCTTCAACATCACCATCGACATGCCCGAAGGTACGCCGCTGGAAGAGACTGACCGCGTGGTGCGTGCCGTGGGTGATGTGTTGCGCCAACACCGTATGGTTAAGGATTACGAAGCATTCGTCGGTCAGGCAGGACCCATTGACTTTAATGGTATGTTGCGTGGTGCAGTACTGCGCCAAGGTTCGGAACTAGCAGATATTCGCGTCAATCTACGCAACAAGGCAGAGCGTCGCATCCGTTCCTATGATATTGTCCTGCAATTGCGCGATATGCTCAAACCCGTACAAACAGCTAACCCCCAAGCAAATATCAAGCTCATAGAAGACCCACCAGGACCACCCGTGCGTGCCACCTTGTTAGCAGAAATTTATGGACCGCATGAAACAGGTCGCCAAGCAGTGGCCAAGCAAGTACGTGAGCGCTTCGAGCAGACATGGGATGTGGTGGATATTGATGACTCCATCGGTGATGATATGCAACGCTGGCGCATTGTACCCGACCGAGAAAAAGCAGCGCGTTTGGGTGTTTCCATGATGCAGTTGCAACAAGCCTTGCGTGATTTCTTCCACGGCTGGTCCGTTAGCACCGTTCATGCCGATGATAGTCGTCATCCTGTTGCGATCACCGTACGTTTGCCACGCGAACAGCGCATGCAGGTGGCTGATTTAGACCGTATCTACGTCTCTGGTTCACAAGGTTCCGTGCAACTTTCTGCCATTGCCCATATCGTACAAGAAACTGCCAGTAAGCCGCGTTTAAGCAAAGATGGGCATGGCGTGGTATATGTTATGGCGGAGCCCAAGCAAGGTTCACAAGTCTATTCATTGTTGGATATGGATGGGAAGTTGGATGAACAACCAGTACTACCACAACAAATATTGCACACTGGTGGTATGCAATTTGTTCGCACGCCCCCCGATGATACGTTCGGTTACCAGCTATTATGGGATGGTGAAATGCGTTTAACCTTGGATGTATTCCGCGACCTTGGTTCTGCCTTCATCGTTGCTATGCTATTGATTTATCTATTAATGGTGGCGTATTACGGCGGCCTACTTCTGCCCTTGTTGGTCATGGCACCCACAGCATTAACGATGATTGGCATTTTCCCAGGACATTGGATTACAGGGCAACCATTCACTGCCACCTCAATGATTGGCATGATTGCTTTGGCGGGCATTGTCGTGCGCAACTCTACTTTATTGGTGGACTTCATCCTAGACTACCGCCGTCGTGGTTACACCGTGCGTGATGCAGTATTAGAGGCAGGTGCAGCACGCACCCGCCCCATCATTTTGACAGGTCTCGCCGTCGTCGCGGGTAGTGCGGTAATGATCTCCGACCCTGTATTTGGTGGTTTAGGCGTATCGATGGCATTTGGCACGATCGCATCTACCGCCTTGACCCTATTCATCGTCCCCTTGCTCTATGATCGCATCCCCTTAGGTAACGCGCAATAAATAATCTACCAAAATCGCGCAGGGTTTTTATTCAGCATCAAGGCGCAAAAAGTAAAG
>JAUZQP010000179.1 GCA_030950965.1 Mariprofundaceae bacterium | reverse complement strand
CTGTTGGACTTGGGGGTTGAGCATGTGCAACATCAAAAGGCCTACACCTTGTCTGGTGGTCAACGGCGACGTACTGAAATAGCACGCGCCTTGGTGACCCACCCACATTTTTTATTGCTGGATGAACCCTTTGCGGGCGTTGATCCGATTGCGGTGGAAGATATTCAACAGATTATCGTACGGTTGCGTGAACGGGGTATTGGGGTATTGATTACCGACCATAATGTACGTGATACCCTACGTATTTGCGAACGTGCCTACTTGATGAGCGCAGGTGAAATCATTGTTCATGGCACACCAGAACAGATCGTTGACCATCCTGATGCGCGTCGCCTTTATTTGGGCGATGGTTTTTCTATGTAAATGGTGATGCACACGCCTTCTGCCACCTTGCTTCGCTCTAAACGACTGCGCGCTAGTCTTCATTGGTTCATGCACTCCGTGGTCTATTTTATGGCAACGTTGGCAGCCTTAGCATTGTTTTATATTTTGTTGGTACTGGCTGAATCAGGTTGGTATGCGGTGACAGGGCATTCGGTTTCGGTCTGGGCTATGGCTTTGGCAGCGTTGCTCGCATCCCTGTTTTTTTCGCCCATGGTTCATGGTTTACAACGCTTTATTGATGCACTGTTTTACCGTAAACGCATCAACACCCTGCAGGCGATTAGGGAGCTTGGCGCAGGTGATTTAGCACGCCTCCCCGAAGAATCTATTGAAGCATCTTTGTTGCAACACATGGCGGATATTTTTCAACGTCAGCCGATTCTGCTGGATGAAAATGGACGTATGTTTAGCTACCCACTAGGGAGTCCGGATCCTCAGCGTGGCGACGATGTTTACGAAATTGTTTTACCGATGGAATACCACCAAACGAATGCCGTGTTATACCTCGGTCCGCGTCGTGATGGTTGGATGGCTGATGCCCAAGAGATGGAGAACATCAAAAGCATTGTACGCTTTGCAGGCATGAGTTTAGAGCATGCGCGTTTAACGCGGCAACAGGTGGCAGCAGCGCGCTTGGATTCCCTGGTGCGGGTGACGGCGCAATTACATTCTCATGATTTAAAAAATCGCCTCCATGATCTATCATTTTTGGCGCATCATATGGACTCGGGGAAACTCGATGAGGAAGATATACGCCGCATGACCGATGCAATTCGCAAGGTGGTGGGGCGTATGCAGTCGGTGATGGAACGTATGGCTGACCCGAATGCACCCATTCATCCACAGCTAAAAGCCTGTGATGTTCAGCAGCTGTTGCAGCAATTGGTGGGTGATCATTTGTGGCCAGAGGGCATCAAGGTGGAGCAACGCTTGGATGCGTCTGGCTTGGCCATGATTGATGCTGCATTGTTTGAGAGTGTGATGAATAATCTGTTTGATAATGCTGTGCAAGCGATGGATAAACAGGGCCTATTGCAGTTATCACTATCCATCGACGATAGCTGGCTGCGCATTGCGGTGTGCGATCATGGTTACGGCATGGAACCTGCCTTTGTGGAGCATCAGTTGTTTCGCCTTTTTGTAAGCAGTAAAACGCATGGTTTGGGTATTGGTTTATACCTCAGCCAACGCATGATTGCAGCTTTAGGTGGCGAATTACGAGCCGAAAGCGAAGGGAAGGGTAAAGGTTCCACCTTCATTATCCGCCTACCTTTATGGCAGGATGTCCGCAATGATGAATGACGAGAACGGCACATCTAACCTGAATAATTCAGGCTAAGAGCCGATTCCAACCCTTTATTTTGGAGCTTCTACGTGCATGTTCAACGTACCGTACTCATTGTTGATGACAATGAAATCAACCGCCTAAATTTACGTTTATTATTAAAAAGTCAGTACCAAGTGTTGGAAGCTGGCTCTTTAGATGTAGCGGATAAAGCCCTGTCGTCGCATCGCGTCGATTTGTTGGTGCTGGATCTTGCGCTGCCACCTGAGCCTGACAACCCTCAGATCGGTATGGCGTATCTTCGTCGGCTACAGCAAGATAGCCCTGAAACACCGGTGGTGGTGATTACGGGGCATGATGAACGGAGTTTGACCCAGCAGGCGATGGAATTGGGCGCGGTAGATTTTTTCGGCAAGCCATTTGACCCCGAAGAGGTTCACGAAGCCATTGATCGTGGTATTACCACCTTTAGCTCGCAACTGCGTGAACAAGAGTTGCAGCACGCCCTGCAATTGCATGTGAATCATCAACTGTTGGGTGAGTCCCCTGCTATGCAGGTGTTACGTTTGCAAATCAGCAATATCGCCGCCACGCCATCCAGCGTATTGATTCGCGGTGAAACAGGCAGTGGTAAAGAGCTGGTTGCCAATCAATTACACCTACAAAGTGCGCGTTTTCGTGCGCCCTTTATTGCCATTAACTGCGCTGCCATGAGTGAGGAACACCTAGAAGGTGAGTTGTTCGGCTATGAAAAGGGAGCCTTCCCTGGGGCAGAAAAACGTAAGCTCGGTTGGTTCGAGCGCGCCAGTGGCGGCACGCTGTTTCTTGATGAAATATCGGATCTACCTCGGGCAATTCAAGCGAAGTTATTGCGTGTTTTAGAATTCGGTGAGTTTTCGCGGCTGGGTGGCGAATCTTTGATTCGTTGTGATGTTCGTCTGTTTTGTTCGACCACAGAAGACCTTGATGTTTTGGTGCGTAAAAACGCCTTTCGCGATGATCTGTATTATCGTATCAATGTGTTGGAGATCAGTGTGCCACCGCTGCGCAACCATTTAGAAGATCTTCCTGTATTGAGTGAAAGTATTCGTTTGCGTAAGTCGGCCTTATGTGGTCGTCGTGTTGATGCTTTTTCAGCAGCGGCAATGGAGCAAATGACGCGCTATAGCTGGCCAGGTAATGTGCGCGAATTAGAGAATATTATTGAGCGCGCCGTGGTGCTGGCGAACGATACTGTGATTGAAGTATTGCCTTCGCTGGAACATGCCGCTGCCCACTCTTTAACGGATGATGCCTTGGAACAATGGTTTGAACTCCTACCTGATTCAGGTATTCGTGCTGATAAAGCCTTGGCAAACTTTGAGAAGCGTTTGTTAGAGGAGGCATTGAAACGCAACAAAAACATCAAGGCGCGAGCGGGGCGATGGTTGGGATTTGGTGACCGCTCGAAAGATAAAATGCGTTACCTGTGTGATAAATACGACCTGTTATTTGAAGGAGAACATGATGTCTGAAGCGATACGTTTGTTACGTGATGTTTGTCATCGGCTGACATGCTTCACGTTATTACTCTTGGTGCTTGTACTTGGTGTGACGGAGGCATCTGCCACCGGAGAAGAAAATGACTACCTGTATTACCGTGAAATCACGATTGCCCCCTACCAAAATATGCGTGAATTTTTTGACCTTCCAAATCGCGCAGGATTTTATGATGTCACCCTATTATCGCAAGCCATGACTCCTCTCACCTTTCATTTAATCCGTTTGCACGGTGAGGAAGAAAAAAGTATTAAAAAGAAACGAAGCTTCCACCTTGGTAACCATCGTTTTGAGTACCGTATGAATAACCCCAAAGGGGATTTGGATTTAGCCGTCGAAGTGGCGAATTCCAACCCCACGATGAAAGTTAAAGTAACGATTGTGGTGGTGGAAGTCGCTGTGGATGATGGCTGAATCATCAAGGATAAAAGAGCATGTCAATAGTACATTACCAAGCGCAGGCGCGTGAATCCATTATGCGGGGGGATCTACCTGCTGCCGCTACCGCTTTTGGTGAATTAGCACGCTTACAGCCGACCAATATGGAATTTTGCCTGATGGCAGCTGATTTGAGTGATCAAACAGGGGATGCTGAGACATCCGCCGATTGGTATGCCCATGCGGCACGGTTTTATGTGGATAAAAAAAACATAGGTCAAGCGGTGCTGATGATAAAGCATTACCAACGCCTGCGCCCTCATGAACAGCGTTTGTGCCGTCAACTGTATAGCTGTTGCCGCCATGAGTGCAGCAATAACAGTTCACCATGCTTGCCGCTGTTAGCCGACGATGATCAACTGAAAGTATCGTTACGTCATCACAATCTTTTTGCCTTAATCAGTGATCATGCCTTTGATGACTTATTGCCCCAAATTCAAGTGAAAACGTATCAGGATGGTGAGCTTATCGCACGCAGCGGCGATACTGCCGATGCTCTTTATTTAATCGCCAAGGGTGGGATACTTCCCCATGTGGATGACTATGATCAAGCCTATGATCTGTCGCCGATTGTAGAGGGCGGGGTGTGTGGGGAGGTTCCGTTCTTGACGGGCGGGGAAGAACGTACGGCTGACTTGATTGCCATCGGTGTTACAGAATTGGCAGTGGTTCCCTACGATGTCTTAAAAAATATTACCGCTAGCTACCCTAAAGTGATGTGTGAATTGGATGCCTTTTACCAAGGACATGTGTTGGAACGGCAATTAGCCCTGACGCAATTTTTTGATGTACTGACCGATGAGGAACGCCATGAAGTGAGTGCGCAACTTGAAACAGTTCATCTGAGCGGTGGTGAGAACCTGTTTACACAGGATGAAAGCACGCCGTTGGATATGTACGTGGTACGTTCGGGTTGGTTAGCGGTTAATGTCAATATCAATGGTTACGAGCATTTAGTGTACACAGCAAAATGCGGTAATGTTTTGGGTGATATTGGCGTGCTGGAAAAGGTGCGCCGTTTCTCTGTTCGAGCTGTGTCCGAAAGTATTGTGATGCGCTGGCCAGAAGCTAAGTACCGTGCATTTTATGCGGCTCATGATGATTTGCGTTATCGCGTCGCCGACCGCATGCTGGCATACCAACAAGCGATCAGTGATTTGCGCGCAGGTCAAAAACCAACGGCTATTGAAGATGCCATGAATCAACGGGCTTTGCTACGAGGGGTGTATAGCGATTAGGCATCCTTCATATTACGCCAAAAGTAGTTGACACTTTTTTTAAGATAAACCGCTATCTACATAGTATTCAGCACGAAAAGTGTAAATCACGATATGAAGGATGCCGCGATTAGTTAGATTTATCGGGTGCATCCTCTTGGGGTTGTTCTGGCAGCAACCCCTCCACAAAGGCTTCGGCATCAAAGGGCATAAGGTCTTCCAAGCTTTCACCTACGCCGATATAACGAATCGGTAGGCGGTAACGGTCAGCCAATTGCAACACGATGCCGCCTTTTCCCGTGCCATCCAGCTTGGTGACGATAAGCCCCGTAGTACCGGCTACCTCACGGAAGCGGTCTACTTGTACGATAGCATTTTGCCCTGTGCCCGCATCGATGACTTGCCATACCTCATGCGGTGCATCGGGGTGTGCTTTGGTGATGACGCGGCGCACTTTAGCCAGTTCATTCATCAGCCCTAGGTCATTTTGCACCCGTCCTGCGGTATCAATAATAATCACATCATAG
>JAUZQP010000178.1 GCA_030950965.1 Mariprofundaceae bacterium | reverse complement strand
CTTATGAGAAATGCGCCCCGTTATGCGAGGGTCAGGGATAGATGTAAAATACGAGATAATTGATGTTGATAGTGTTTTCATATCCCATTTGGTAGCTATTTATTAATGAATTGTCAACCCCTCTTTGATGCAATCACCCTGCCCAGTCGGTTGTCTTTCATTGACACTTCATCATCCCATACCTATAGTTCGGCGCATGTTACGCATCAGATCAATCTTTCAATATCGGAAAGCAAGCTTCGTTAAATCGTTGCTTGTGGTTTTGTTATTGCAATTTTTTGTTTCTGCTGCCTGCCTTTCAACCGCTGAAGCGAATGAAACAAGTACCATGGTTCCTGTAACCGCGCATTGCCACAAGGTAAATATGACGGCGATAGATGATACTGATGTACATCATAGCACAGCGAAAGATCTACCGTGTGATCATTGCGACACGCCAGAGATGGCACTTTCGGCTTCTGTTCCTGCCATGTCGGATCATGTATTGATTCTTCTTGGCGTCATTGAATGGCCCGAAAGCGTGGTTGTACCATCCTTTATGCGTCTATCTTGGCTGGAAAAAAACGCGCCGCCACACAGTTTTTCCCTTCTTTATCAAACCTCCCACCGTATTTTAATTTAAAATAAACCTTCGCTATCGGTCATATCAGCATGATGTGATCTGGCTGCGTGTCTGTTTTTAACAGGGCGTTGCTATAAAATCATAGCAGGAGGTTGCTGTCATGCAGCACTCAAAAGGGTTTATTACCTGCATCCTCGGATGCCTGATCTTTACCATGCCCCTTATTGGTGAAGCGCAAACAAAAGAAGTCAAACGCTTATCGCTCGAAGATGCGGTAAAACACGCCGTGACGCATAATCCCATGCTGGCAGCGCAAGGTGAGCAAGCGCGTGCCATGCGTGAAATCCCGGCACAAGTAGGTAGTTTACCAGATCCTGTTTTATCGTTTAACCTACTCAACCTACCTATTGATACGTTTTCCCCCACACAAGAAAACATGACCCAATCCCAGTTTGGTCTTTCACAAGCCTTACCCTTCCCTGGCACCTTGGATTTACGCGCTTCAGTGGCTGATTTATTGGCCGATGCCGCATCCTATGATACGGATGAATTCAAGCTACAAGTCGTATATCGCGTAAAAAACCGTTGGTGGAATATTTTTTACTTGGATCGCGCCTTAGAAACGGTGGAACATAACCAACAGTTGTTGCGCCAGCTTATTAAAATTGCTGAAATTAAATACAAAGTAGGCAAAGGTTTGCAACAAGATGTGTTGTTGGCACAACTGGAGCTGTCCAAGCTTTTAGATGTCGCGATTCAACTCAAAGCTTCACGCCGTCAAGAGCAAGCCGTACTCAATGCCTTGCTCAATCAATCACCCCATCAAAGCATGATCGTATCGCGGGACATTTCAGAGCTTTTGCCCCGTGTATCGCGTGAATCTGACTTGTTTGAACAAGCGGTATCATCTCGCCCCTTACTGGCTAAAAATAACACCCATATTGCCGCTGCACAACAGCGCATTGATTTGGCAGAACAGGATTATTACCCCAATTTTAATCTTGCAGCAGCTTATGGTATACGGGGTGGTAACAATCCTGGCAATGGTACAAGCCGTTCGGATTTTGCAAGTATTCGCTTGAATATGACCCTGCCCTTTTTCACGCGTTCCAAACAAGATCATCAACTGGGCCAGCGTCAAGCCGAGTTGGCACGCGCTGAATTTTCATACCAAGACAGCAAAGAGGCGGTGCTATCGGAAATCTCCCAAGCCTTGGCCGTGTACGATAAAGCCAAAGAACAAAGTATGTTGTTCAAACAAGGCATTATTCCTCAGGCAAAACAAACCGTTGCTTCGATGTTGGCAGGCTATCAAGTCAATAAAGTGGATTTCCTCAACCTTGTTCGCGCTCAGGTCACATTATACAATTATGAAACCCAATACTGGAAGGCGTTAGCAAGTGCCAAGCAAAGTCTTGCGCGTCTTGATGCAGCCGTTGGCAGGAGCGTTCGATGATTAAAGCAATCATTGGTAGCTCCATTAAAAACCGTTTGCTGGTCTTTATTGCCACAGCATTTCTTTTGTCCGCAGGCGTGTGGGCTATAAAAAATACCCCTTTAGATGCTATTCCTGATCTTTCTGATGTGCAGGTCATTGTATTTACAGAGTACCCAGGGCAATCCCCTCAAATTGTCGAAGATCAGATTACTTACCCCCTGACCACAGCCATGTTGGCGGTGCCTTATGCCAAAGTCGTACGTGGTTATTCATTTTTTGGTTTATCATTTGTTTACATTATTTTTGAAGATAACACCGATATGTACTGGGCACGTTCACGGGTGCTTGAATATCTTAATTATGCTGCAAAAAGTTTGCCGCCTTCGGTGACACCAACGCTGGGACCCGATGCCACAGGTGTGGGCTGGGCTTATGAATATGCCTTGGTGGATAAAACAGGTAAGCATGATTTATCCCAATTACGTTCCATTCAAGATTGGTTCATGCGCTTTCAATTACAAACCGTTTCAGGTGTTTCCGAAGTGGCTTCTATTGGTGGTTTCGTTAAACAATATCAAATCGTTGTTGATCCTGATGCTTTATCATCCTATGGGATATCTATATCTCAAGTTAAACATGCGGTGATGGCATCAAACAGTGATGTTGGTGGTAAAATTATCGAAATGGCTGAGTCCGAATTTATGGTGCGGGGCTTAGGCTACATTCAATCCATTGAGGATCTGGAGAGTATTGCTGTTTCGGTCAATGAAAATGGTACCGCTATTTATTTAAAAGATATTGCTCATATTCACCTTGGTCCAGATTTAAGGCGTGGCTTAGCAGATCTCAATGGTGAAGGTGAAGTGGCGGGTGGCGTAGTTATTATTCGTTATGGTGCCAACGCCCTTGAAACGATTAATGCTATCAAAGCAAAGTTAGAAGACCTTAAAAAAGGACTTCCAGAAGGTGTGGAAATCATTTCTGTGTATGATCGTAGCGGGCTTATTGAGCGTGCTGTTGATAATTTAACCAGTAATTTAATCGAAGAATTTATCGTTATTTCATTGGTTTGCATGCTGTTTTTAATGCATGTTCGTTCAGCGTTGGTCGCCATTATCACCTTACCGCTTGGTATTCTCATTGCTTTTATTTTAATGCAATGGCAAGGCATCGCCGCAAATATCATGTCCTTAGGTGGTATTGCTATTACCCTCGGTGCCATGGTTGATGGTGCTATTGTGCTGATTGAAAATGCCCATAAACACTTGGAACGCAAAGAAGCTGAAAAAGAATCGGAACTCACGGTAAAAGAACGGTGGTCAGCGGTGACCACTGCCTCCAAAGAGGTGGGGCCTGCGCTGTTCTTTTCATTGCTCATTATTACAGTCTCTTATCTGGCTATTTTTACCATGGAGGCACAGGAAGGCAGATTGTTTAAACCGCTAGCCTTTACTGCGACCTATTCCATGGCTGCGGCAGCACTATTGGCTGTTACACTGGTTCCTGTACTCATGGGCTACTTTATTCGGGGCAAGATTATGCCCGAAGCAAGAAACCCTGTGAACCGCCTACTGACTTATGTACATACGCCACTCTTGAATGTGAGTATCAAATCACGTTGGGTCGTCTTGTCACTATCTGTTATGATATTGATGAGTATGGCGTATCCATTATCTAAGTTGGGTAGTGAATTTATGCCACCACTGGATGAAGGCGATATTCTCTATATGCCGAGTATGTTTCCAGGTGTTTCAATTACCAAAGCTAAGGAAGTGTTGCAGCAAACGGATCGTATTTTGAAAACATTTCCTGAAGTGCATCATGTTTTTGGTAAGGTCGGTCGAGCAGAGACATCCACCGATCCTGCAAGCTTATCCATGATTGAAACGGTCATCACCCTCAAACCAAGAGACGAGTGGTCAGATCCTACAAAAACGACCAAGGCTTTGATGGATGAAATGGATAAAGCCATCCAAATTCCAGGCATAGCCAATGCTTGGACCTACCCCATCAAAACACGTATTGATATGCTTTCGACGGGGATTAAAACACCGATTGGTATTAAAGTGCTTGGTCCTGACCTTAATGTATTGCAAGATATTGTTGAGGATATTGAGAAACATCTGAAAACATTGCCGGATACCTTATCTGCATTTGGCGATCGTGCTGTTGGCGGAAATTACCTCGACATTAAGATCAACCGCAATCAAATTGCACGTTATGGTCTCACCATCAAGGCTGTTCAAGATGTGGTTCAGTCGGCTATTGGGGGGATGAATATCTCCTATACCGTTGAAGGTTTGGAGCGCTATCCCATTAATTTGCGTTATCCACGCGCTTTACGGAGTGATATAGGTCATCTAAAACGTGTGCTGGTGGCAACACCAGGCGGTGCACAAATCCCCTTATCGCAACTGGCCACACTTTCCATGCAAAAAGGGCCACCCGTCATTAAAAGTGAAGATGCAAGGCTGAATGCATGGATTTATGTTGATCTTAAAACCAGTGATATTGGTGGTTATGTCCAAGAAGCCAAACAGCTTATTGAAAACAAGGTGAAGATGCCAGCGGGTTACACCTTGGTCTGGTCTGGTCAGTTTGAATATATGGAACGCTCTTCGGCCAAGCTAAAAATGGTCATTCCGTTGACGATAGCACTGATCTTTTTGTTACTTTTCTTTAATTTTAAAAATGTAAGTACGCCACTGGTCGTTCTTCTTTCTGTGCCCTTTGCCATGGTGGGTGGTTTTTGGCTGGTGATGTGGATGGGCTATAACCTTTCTGTCGCTGTAGCCGTTGGTTTTATTGCCTTGGCTGGGGTGGCAACTGAAATTGGTGTGTTGATTCTCACCTTTATTGATCAAGAGATTGATGAAAAACGGGAACAAAAAGGGGCAAAACTTACGGCGGTTGAAATCATGGATGGGGTGAAGAGTGGAACCAGTAAACGTGTACGCCCTATTGCAATGACGGCTACCGCTGTGATGGCTGGATTGCTACCCATTATGTGGGGCTCAGGCACGGGCTCAGATGTCATGCAACGTATTGCCGCTCCGATGCTCGGCGGCATGGTGACCACCACCATACTGAGTTTATTGGTGCTACCTGTTATTTATGGATTAGTGCTGCAAATAAAAGAGCGACAAGTTGAGTCCGAATAAAATCCAGTAGCTGATTGAATAGGAGAATAAAATGAATACATGCGCTTTGAAGATGCGGAAAATCACTGCGATTTTTCAAGAAACGATGTTGGCAAAAGTTGAATTGGCTCTTGGTGAAGCAGGTGTAGGCGGATTTACAGTTACTTCCGTGAAAGGCTGTGGTGAATATAAAAATTACTACACGCAAGACCTGACCAGTTGCCACGCACGGATTGAAATATTCATCATAGAAGAGCGTGCTGAGGATGTTGTATTGTCCATTATGGCAGCCGCTCATATTGGTTTAGAGGGTGACGGCATTGTGGCAATTTCTCCTGTAGAATCACTCTATCGTATTCGCACCCTATCTAAACTCACATCCTGATCATTCATCATATATTACAATCATTTAGGCGGTTACCCAATGGATAAGAAAATAGTTATAACAGCAATGATCATGCTACTTATAGGCTCTGGTGGTGGCTATTGGTTTGCCACACAATACAGCGCGTCATCACAAACAAACTCAGGCTCTGAGCAAGGACGCAAGATTCTTTTTTATCGCAATGCGATGAATCCCACGGTTACATCACCGACACCAGCCAAAGACAATATGGGTATGGATTACGTTGCTGTCTATGCTGAAGATGATGAACCAAAAGAAAAAAAGGTACTCTTTTATCGCAACCCGATGAATCCGAATATTACATCACCCGTGTTTGCTCAAGATGAGATGGGCATGGATTACATTCCTGTCTATGCCGATGATGGTGGCGATACATCAGCCCCTGCAGGTACGGTTAAAATCAATCCTACCATGATGCAAAACAGTGGCGTGCGTACTGAACAGGCGAAGCAAAAAACACTGTCACGAACCATTCGTACCGTTGGGCGTGTAACCTATGATGAAGAACGTGTGGCGCGTTTGCATCCTAAATATGATGGATGGATTGAAAAATTGTTTGTTGATAAAACAGGCGATCCTGTGCATCGAGGTAGCATGTTGATGTCCATTTATTCACCGCAATTGGTAGCAACACAAGAAGAATATATTCTTGCCTTGGATAATGCCGAAACCTTAAAAGAAAGTCCGTTTAAAGATATTCGCGAAGGTGCGCAAAGTTTATTGAAATCGGCATACGACCGCCTGAAATTATTGGATGTACCCCGTCATCAAATCAAGGCGTTGAGGAAAACGCGCCGCGTCACCAAGGGCGTACATATTCACTCACCGTTTGATGGTATTGTGATGAATATTGGCGCGCGTGAAGGTCAACGCATCACACCTGAAACAGAGCTGTATATGATTGCTGATTTATCGCGTGTTTGGGTCATTGTTGATCTGTACGAAGATGATTTACCGTGGGTGCGTGAAGGCGATGATGCCGAAATGACGGTTGCTGGTATTCTGGGTAAAACGTTTCGCGGTAAGGTCAGTTTTATTTACCCCTACCTAGAAGCTAAAACACGCACTGTGAAAATGCGTTTGATCTTTGATAACCCTGAATTGGCACTAAAACCTGAAATGTTTGCCAATATCACGGTCAAAGCGGGCAAGCAGATCAATGCCATTATCGTACCTTCTGAAGCCATTATCCGTACAGGAGAACAAACCCAAGTCTTTGTTCAACGGGATATTGGGAAATATGAACCACGGAAGGTGGTGGTTGGTATTGATTCTGAAGGAGAGGCACAAATCATCAGTGGCTTAGAAGCAGGCGAAACAGTCGTTACCTCCAGTCAATTCCTGATTGATTCTGAATCCAAACTCAAAGAAGCCACTGCCAAAATGATGGAAATCAATGCCCCTACCACGTCAGCAGCCCAGCCACCTGTCGCCGCTGATATGACGATGGATGGTATGGATATGGGTGAGATGAAAAAGTCCGATGATATGAATATGGAAAACATGACGATGGATCCCATTAAATGATTCGATCCCTCATTGACTTATCCATTAAAAACCGTTTTTTGGTGTTGATGGCTATATTGCTGGTCTCTTTTGCCGGTTTTCAAGCGATGAAAAACACAGCCTTGGATGCAATTCCTGATTTGTCCGATGTGCAAGTGATTGTTTTCACAAGCTTTGAAGGGCAAGCACCGCAAGTGGTGGAAGATCAAGTAACCTACCCTTTAACCACGGCGATGTTGTCGGTGCCAAAAACCAAGGTGGTGCGGGGGTATTCGTTTTTTGGCTTCTCTATGGTCTATGTGATTTTTGAAGATGGTACGGATATGTATTGGGCGCGCACCCGCGTGCTTGAATACCTCAACTATGCGGCAGACCGCTTGCCCACGGGGGTTGCCCCCAAATTAGGCCCTGATGCCACAGGTGTGGGCTGGATCTATGAGTATGCCTTAGTGGACAAAACAGGCAAGCACGATTTATCGCAACTGCGCTCCATTCAGGATTGGTATTTGCGTTACCCCCTGCAAACCGTTGAAGGGGTTTCCGAAGTCGCCTCGATTGGTGGCTTTGTCAAGCAGTATCAAGTGGAACTCAATCCCGATGCCTTATTGGCCTATGGCATACCATTGGCGAAGATTAAACATGCCATTGTGCGTTCCAACAACGATGTGGGTGGCCGTTTGATTGAAATGGGTGAAACCGAATACATGGTGCGTGGTTTGGGTTATATCAAAAGCCTGCATGATCTGGAAATGATTCCTGTCGATGTCGATAACAACGGTACGCCCATTTACCTCAAACAGCTTGCCAATATTCATCTTGGCCCAGAGTTACGACGCGGCTTGGCAGAGCTTAATGGCGAAGGTGAAGTAGCGGGTGGTATCATCATTATGCGCTTTGGCGAAAATGCAATGACAACCATTGAACACGTACGTGAAAAGTTGGATGAACTTAAAGCAGGTCTGCCTGAAGGTGTGGAGATTGTACCTGTGTATGATCGGGGTGATTTGATTGAACGCGCCGTAGATAACCTTAAAGAAAAGCTGATTGAGGAATCCATCGTGGTTGCCATCATCTGTTTGATTTTTTTGATGCACGCGCGAAGTGCCTTGGTTGCCATTATTAGCTTACCTATCGGGATTCTCATGGCTTTTCTCATCATGAGCTGGCAAGGCTTATCGGCTAATATCATGTCGCTAGGAGGTATTGCGATTGCCATTGGTGCGATGATTGATGGGGCAATTGTGATGATTGAAAATGCCCATAAGCATTTGGAGCACCTACCCGCCGATGCTAAGCTTAAAGAACGTTGGGCTGCGGTGGCAGTAGCTTCCAAAGAGGTCGGTCCTGCGCTGTTTTTCTCTTTGCTGATTATTACCGTCTCATTTTTACCCGTGTTTACTTTGCAAGCGCAAGAAGGTCGCCTGTTTGCACCGTTGGCATTCACCAAAACCTATGCCATGGCAGCGTCAGCTATATTAGCCGTGACGCTGGTACCTGTGTTGATGGGACTGTTGATTCGTGGCAAAATCCCCAGTGAAGAACATAATTTTATCAATGTTTGGCTCAAACGTTTGCATGCACCGATACTTGGCTTTGCCTTGCGCTGGCGCAGTCTCACGTTGTTGTTTGCTATATTATTGCTGGCTGCAACGGCTTACCCTGTGATGAAAACAGGGTCGGAATTTATGCCGCCGCTGGATGAGGGTGACATCTTGTATATGCCGACCATGTATCCGGGTGTTTCTATCACCAAGGGTAAGGAGTTGTTACAACAGACGGATAAAATCCTTAAAACCTTTCCTGAGGTTGAATCAGTCTTTGGTAAAATTGGACGGGCGCAAACAGCCACCGATCCAGCACCGCTTTCCATGATTGAAACCACCATTCGACTGCTGCCCAAGTCCAAGTGGCCCGATCCAGAGAAAACAACCAAAGAGCTGATGAGCGAGATGGATGCTGCCATTAAGTTTCCGGGTATTGCCAATGCTTGGACCTACCCCATCAAAACCCGTATCGACATGCTCTCAACGGGGATCAAAACACCGATTGGTATTAAGGTCTCTGGACCAGACTTGAATGTTTTGGAACAAGTGGGCGGTGATATTGAAAAAACACTGCAAACACTGCCCGACACGCTTTCGGCCTTTGCTGATAAAGCTGCGGGTGGCTATTACCTTGATTTTGACATCCAACGCGAAGCCGCTGCACGCTATGGCTTAACCGTGGGGGATATTCAGGATGTGATTCAATCGGCGATTGGTGGTATGAATGTCAGTGAAACCATTGAAGGCTTAGAGCGTTACCCCATCAATATCCGTTATCCGCGTGAGCTGCGTGATAATATGGAATCATTGAAGCGTGTGCTGATTCCAACACCCACAGGCACACAAATTCCACTATCACTGGTCACAGATTTAAACTTGCGGCGTGGCCCACCATCGGTCAAAACGGAAAATTCCACGCCCAATGCTTGGGTCTATGTGGATATTAAAACATCCGATATTGGTGGTTATGTTGCCGAAGCCAAGCAGTTGATTGCCGATAAGGTCCAGATTCCAGCGGGTTATTCACTCGTCTGGTCGGGGCAGTTTGAATATATGGAACGTGCCAATGCACGCTTAAAAGTGGTGGTTCCCATCACCCTGCTTACCATCTTTTTACTGCTGTTTTTCAACTTTCGCAACTTCACCGCACCGCTGGTGGTAATGCTCTCGATTCCCTTTGCGCTCATCGGTGGTTTCTGGCTGGTCTGGTGGTTGGGTTACAATATATCGGTAGCGGTGGCAGTGGGCTTTATTGCCCTTGCGGGTGTTTCTGCCGAAATCGGCGTGTTGGTGATGACCTTTATTGATCAATCTGTCGCCAAGCGACGCAGCGAAATAGGTGGTACATTAAGTCAGGACGATATTCAGCAAGCGGTGGCATCTGGCACGACGCAACGTGTGCGCCCCATTGCCATGACAGCCACGGCGGTAATTGCTGGGCTTGTGCCGATTATGTGGGGCAGTGGCACGGGTTCGGATGTGATGCAACGCATCGCCGCTCCGATGATTGGCGGCATGTTCACCGCGACCCTGTTAAGTTTGCTGGTATTGCCCGTGATTTACGGTGCAGTGCTGCAATGGCAAGAAAAAAGAATCCACACAGGAGATGCATCATGAAAAAATACATCGCAGCCACGTTGCTGTTGCTGTTGATTCCAGCGTGTGAAGGCGTATCTGAAACGCCCAAAAGTGCTACGGAACACACCGAAGTGCAAAGCCAACCGCTTGCAACCGTCAAGCAGGATGTTCACCCCATCGTTACGATGTATAAAAGCCCCACATGCGATTGCTGTGGTGCATGGGCGAAGCATTTACGTCAGTCGGGCTTTGTCGTGGTTGAAAACAAACGCGAAGACATGGATGCCATCAAACGACAATACGGTGTCACGGAGAAGCTGGCATCCTGCCATACTGCGATTGTGGATGGTTATGTGATTGAAGGTCATGTGCCAGCGGAAGATGTTAAACGTTTGCTCAAGGAACGCCCAGCCCATGTTGTCGGTCTGAGCGCGCCCGGTATGCCGATGAAATCACCAGGCATGCAAGGTGTTGGTCAACAACCTGAAGGCTATGATGTATTGGCCTTCGATAAAGAGGGTACATCACGTGTCTTTACACGGTATTAAGGTGGGGTTCATGATGAAAAAATATCAATTTTTATTGTCTCCCCATGGGAGGGTTAAAACCCCCAGCTTTAGCTGGCAGCTTCTAGCCACCGTCTTTATAGTGTGCGGATGAGTGAATATAGAAAAGGAACACACTCCTTATTTAGGCTGCATATTCATATAGTGTGGT
>JAUZQP010000177.1 GCA_030950965.1 Mariprofundaceae bacterium | reverse complement strand
ATTCGCGCGATATTATTCGTTATGAACAACGTTATATATTAATAATATGCGCCGTTTTCATGCCTTGAATATCACGAAATATTCGGCGCAATAAAATGTTAAAAGACTTATGGTCAGCTACTTATGCACCGCATCGCATTTGTGGTGGATCGCTTTTTTCACAGCATTGGCCTGCACGGCAAGGTGGCCGTACCTTTTTTGCTGGGGCTGGGCTGCAATGTACCTGCCATTGCCGCCACCAAAGGTTTATCAAGTGGGCGTGACCGTGTGGTCTCTTCGCTGCTGATCACCTTCGTCCCGTGCTCTGCCCGCTCCGCTATTGTTTTGGCGTTGGGTGCTAAATACCTAGGGGTTATCGGGGTACTCTGTCTATTTGCACTCTCTTTGGTGGTGATTGCTGTGTTGGGTCGGCTGTTATCACGCCGTTACCCAGAAATCAGCCCTGGCTTGATTCAGGAAATTCCACCGTATGCCTGGCCCAAGGTGCAGCCGCTGCTGGCTTCCACCTGGAGCCGAACCCGTGATATTCTTACGGTCGTCACGCCGCTGTTGGTCGGGGGCAGTGTGCTGCTCGCATTGCTGCAATTTGCTGGCGTGGATCACTATATTAACAGCCTATTGTCGCCGATTACTGTTTTGCTACTAGGTCTGCCTGTTGCACTGGGTGTACCGATACTGTTCGGTGTATTAAGAAAAGAGTTGTCGTTGGTGATGATCTATCAAGCGCTGGGTACGTTTGAAGTAGGGCAACTGCTCGATACCGTACAAATAGCCACTTTTTTGGTCTTTCTTCTTTTTTATATTCCCTGCGTCTCCACCTTTGCCGTGATGTTGCGTGTCATCGGTCGTAAAGAGGCATTCTTCTCCATCGCCCTGTCCGTGGTGGTTGCGCTGGTGGTTGCCTTAATGGTTCGCGGTGTCATGCGTGGGGTTGAGGTTATTTGGTTGTAACCATTTTAGGGCTGCGGAAAAAATAAAACATCCCTCGCTACGGTCTCTATTGTCGGACAGCCTCCTAGGAGGCTGTCCGAGAATAGAAGAACCTACTGCGGAAATGCTGGATTTGGATAGATCTCCCCATGATTTTCGTTAAATACAGCAAGTATTTGCCTCAAACCATAAGAAAATCTACCTCAAACCAGCATCCCCTCGCTACGGTCTCTATTGTCGGACAGCCTCCTAGGCTCTTTATCCGCAACGAATAACTTATCAATCGAGCGTATCCACTGGTACGCTGCTTCCAACAAGGCATCCGTTGCAAACAAAGGTTCTACGTAGTCATCACGGCGATTTATGAATAACTCAGGCTAAATGACTACTTGCAGGCGTAGAGCGCAGGGGCTCGCCCATGTTTTTTTGTTGCCGAGAGCAAACATGGGCCATAGCACGGGGGCTCAAAAGCCGTGTGCGTTGGACGGTGTGACTTTCCTCTATATATCGTTAGTATCGCCGCGCTTTTGTGTGCCTACTTTGGCAACTATTCTGTTTTTCGGAGATTTTTTCCTCATGTTCAAAATTCTGACACGGCTATTCGGTAGCCGAAACGACCGCATTTTGAAAACCATTGATCCGATGGTGGAGAAAATCAACAGCTTTGAACCATCAATACAACTTTTGTCGGCCGAAGCGTTGGCAGCTAAAACTGTCGAGCTTCGCCGCCGCTTTAACGATGAAGGGGCAACCCTTGACGACCTGCTTCCCGAAGCTTTTGCCATAGTCCGTGAAGCCGCCCACCGTGTGCTGGGCATGCGTCACTTCGATGTGCAATTGGTCGGTGGCGTGGTCTTGCATCAAGGTTGTATCGCAGAAATGCGCACGGGTGAAGGCAAAACCCTGACGGCGACCTTGGCTGTGTACCTCAATGCGTTAAATGGACGCGGCGTTCACGTGGTGACGGTGAATGATTACCTCGCCAGCCGTGATGGCGCGCAAATGGGCGAGCTGTATGCCTTCCTTGGTTTAACTACAGGCGTGTTGGTGCATGGTATTACGCAGGAAGAACGGCGTGCCGCTTACGCTTGTGATATTGTCTATGGCACAAACAATGAATTCGGCTTTGATTACCTGCGCGACAACATGGTGTTTACGCGAGATGACTTGGTGCAACGCGACTATGCCTTTGCTATTGTCGATGAAGTGGATTCCATTTTGGTCGATGAAGCGCGTACCCCATTGATTATTTCTGGTCAGTCCGAAGAAGCAACGGTACTGTACCAACAAGCTAACGAATTACTCAAACATTTAACACCTGAAGATTACGAAAAAGACGAAAAAGACAAGGCTGTGGCATTCACCGAAACCGGTTCCGACCACATGGATGCCTTGTGTATCGAAGCAGACTTGATTGCCGAAGGTACGGATCTGTACGACCCAGAAAACATCAATGTGCTGCATGCAGTTACGCAATCCTTGCGTGCCCACACCTTGTTCACACGCGATGTAGATTACATGGTGCGCGGCGGCGAAGTGCTGATTATTGACGAGTTCACAGGCCGTATGATGGAAGGTCGTCGCTACTCCGACGGTCAACATCAGGCACTGGAAGCCAAAGAAGGGGTGACGGTACAGCCTGAGAATCAGACCTTGGCATCGATCACCTTCCAAAACTATTTCCGCATGTATGACAAGCTCGCAGGCATGACTGGTACAGCTGATACCGAAGCCGAAGAGTTTCAGAAAATTTACGACCTTGAAGTGGTCATCATCCCGACCAACCGCTCTATGGTGCGTGAAGATAAAGATGATTTGGTGTACCGTGACCTGCAAGACAAGCACAACGCCATTGTTGAGCATGTGATTGCCAGCCACAAAACAGGCGCACCTGTGTTGGTGGGCACGATTTCGATTGAAAAGTCGGAGTTGCTATCCAACATGCTGACCCAACGCGATGTTAAACATTCCGTACTCAACGCCAAGCATCACGAAGATGAGGCGATGATTGTAGCACAAGCAGGGCGTAAGGGTGCTGTCACCATTGCCACTAATATGGCAGGGCGTGGTACCGATATTATGCTCGGCGGCAACCCTGATATGATGATTGGTCAGCTCCCCGAAAAGTTAAATGATGCACAACGCGAAACGCAAGCAGCAGAGATTCGTCGTCAATGCGCAACAGAGCATGAAGAGGTTGTTGCCGCTGGTGGTTTGTATATCGCAGGCACAGAACGCCATGACTCACGGCGTATTGATAACCAGTTACGGGGACGTTCGGGTCGCCAAGGTGACCCTGGAATAACACGTTTCTACCTTTCACCCGAAGATGATTTAATGCGCATTTTCGGTGGTGAAAAAATGCAGGCGATGATGAAACGCTTTGGCTTCAAAGAGGGCGAGGTGATTGAAAACCCACTCATTAACAAAGCCGTGGAAAACTCGCAGAAAAAGGTAGAAGGTCGTAACTTCGATATTCGCAAGCAGTTGCTAGAATACGATGATGTGATGAACAAACAGCGTGAAGTCATTTACTCGCAGCGGCGCGAACTGCTAGAAGCCGATGATGTTCATGATGTAATCGTCAATATGACTGAGGACGTTGCCAAAGAGGTCGTTCTCAAACATCTGCAAGGTCGTCCTGATGAATGGGATGCCGAAGCATTACAGGCAGAAGTTAAAGAGATCTTGGATATGGATGTCGATGCACAGGCGTGGATTGACAGTGATGACGTGGATACGGCTGATGACGTATCGGCAATGTTAGTCCAAGCCATCAACGAGGCACTGGTTAACAAAGAGGAGCAGTTCGGCACCGAACAATTGCGCCCGTTTGAAAAATGGTTGCTGTTAAATGTGCTGGATCACCATTGGAAAGAGCATCTGCTGGCGATGGATCACCTGCGCCAAAGTGTCGGACTGCGTGGTTATGCGCAGAAACAACCGATTCAGGAATACAAACGTGAATCATTTGAGTTGTTTTCTGGCTTAATTGACCGTGTACGCGCTCAGACCATCAACAGCCTATTCCATGTGCAGGCACAAGAAGCTGAACAAGCAGCCGAGCAGCCACCAGAAGAGCCGCAAGACGTACATTATCGTCATGGTGATAAGGAAGTGGAAGAGGGCTCTGCGAGCAATGAACCCATACACAGAACGGAACGTAAAGTGGGGCGCAACGAACCATGCCCTTGTGGTTCGGGCAAAAAATACAAACAGTGCCATGGTCGGCGCAAGTGAACAAACAGTCGCCATTAGCGGTACCAGGCTTTCGCTGGGGCGTGGCATCGTGTGGTGTGAAGTCGCCCGATCTGATCGGTAAACGGCAAGACCTTAGCTTACTGCTGTGCGATGTCGAAGCGCAAGCGGCTGGTATGTTTACACAAAACGCCTTTCGTGCTGCCTGTGTTGATTTAGCAGAGCAAGCCTTGCATCAGGATGCAACACACATTCGCGCCATCATCGCCAACAGTGGCAATGCCAATGCCGGCACAGGCATCAAAGAGCGTGAATGGGCAGAGGCTATGATTCAATTCGCTGCCGATGCTGCGAACTGCACGCAAGCACAGGTATTGTCGGCATCAACGGGCGTGATTGGCACGCCATTCCCGATTGAGCGCATTCAAGCAGGTATGGATCAAGCGGTAGACTCCTTGGACTCCGAACATTGGTTGTCGGCGGCGCAAGCAATTTGCACCACGGACACATTTACCAAGTGGGCTTCACGCCGCGTCGGTGATTATACCATCACAGGCATCAGCAAAGGTGCGGGCATGATTCACCCCAACATGGCGACCATGTTGGGTTTTATCGCTACCGACGCACCGATTGCTGCGCCTGTATTGCAAACCCTGCTGCATCAAGCTGTGACACGTTCCTTTAATAGCATTTCCGTTGACGGTGACACCTCCACCAACGATACAGTCTTGCTGCTATCGTCTGGTTTAGGTTTAGGGCACGCTGCTTTAGACGATGTTACGACCTTTGCTGCGGCTTTGGAATCTTTATGTGTGGAACTGGCACAAAAGATTGTCCGTGATGGCGAAGGTGTGAGCAAATTTGTCACCATCCATGTTAGCGGCGCAGCAAACGAAGGCGAAGCACGCAACCTCGGTCGCACCATTGCTGTTTCCCCCTTGGTGAAAACAGCATTTGCAGGCTCCGATGCCAACTGGGGACGCATTATCATGGCGATAGGCAACAGTGATGTCAGCCTAGATGCCAAGCGTGTGCGCTTATTGGCTGATGATGTATGCATTATGAACGATGGTTTATTGCACCCTGATTACCGCGATGAACAGGGCATGGCAGTGTTTGCACAAGCGGAATTCACACTGCATGTTGACCTTGGATTAGGCGATGGTGAAGCCACGGTGTGGACGGGCGATTTAACCCATGATTATATTACCATCAATGCGGAGTATCGAAGCTGATTCCGCAACAACAACTGATTGCGCTGGCAGCAGTATTTCGCCCCAACGGTGATTTGCTGCTGTTACAGCGTCGCCCCGACCAACGGTTGTCAGGTTTATGGACATTCCCCGGTGGCAAGGTCGAGGGCGATGAACTCCCTTTGCAAGCTGCCGTGCGCGAACTCGAAGAGGAAACAGGTCTTCGCGGTAAAAACTGGCGACATCTCAGCAAAGCCTTTGACGACAGCGACCCTGCGCTCCATCTCCACCTCATGCTATTTATTTGTACCACGACCTTGGACGATGCACCCAACCCAGAAGCTTCTCACCAATGGGTTAGCTTGAATAAACTCGATACTTTGCCCATGCCCAGTATCAACCAGCGTTTCATTCAAGCCTTACGCATGCCTGAAGTCGCTGACTTTTTAATCTGAGTTATTTAGCTTAAAACTTGTAATCACTCACTCCCCCCACTGATTTTTCCG
>JAUZQP010000176.1 GCA_030950965.1 Mariprofundaceae bacterium | reverse complement strand
GCGGCTAACCAACATTGCTGCGCTTGATGCTCGCTCATTACTTGTGGTGCAAGGTACGATATGGGCGAGCAATCATGCAGCCACGCGATCACTTCCAGCGGCAAGCGTGGCGTACAATTAAACCACTGCTGATGGTAAGCTTTAGGCTCTATCGATAACGATGGATGCAAGCTGTAATGGGCTTCACCTTGCGCATCGGCGTGGGCAAACAAGGCGTTAGTAATCATTAACATGATAGTGTGACCCGAACCATCAACGTGCATGACTTTTTGACGCGCTGTGGCAAAGATATTTCGTCGCACGGGGATGGCACAAAGCCATGCACGTTAACACGGACGTGGCAACATGTAGTGAATCAACCCCACCATCAATGATGATGCCACCGCAAGCTGCTCGTGCGAGACTTGCATCGATTCAGGCTGTTGAACCCATGTGTCAGCCACAAGGTCATCGCTGCAATGATGGCATAATGCAGCAATAGAGTCAGCTGTCATTTCTAGGTGACATTGCAATGCCAAGACCTGGTTTTTCCAGATAAAAGCTTGATTCGCGCATGCCTCACTGCGTAACAATGGTTGTGCATCAGGCGGCAGACTGCATGTTTCGCCATGCCAATGAAAAGCAAGCAAACTGGGCGGGAGCAGCTGTGTCCACGGTGATTCATCCGTCATGCGAACAACGGGAAACCAGCCGATTTCTTTTTGAGTATGCTTCGTGACTGCGCCACCTAAGACTTCAGCGATCAATTGCGCACCTAAACATAGCCCCACGATGCGGCAACCATCGTTAACCGCCTGCGCCAGCCATTGCTTCTCTGCTTTCAGCCAAGGGTATAAAACTTCATCATGGACACTCATCGGACCACCCATGATTAAAATCAAACTCATATCGCTGGTCGATGATGGTAATACTTCACCCTGATATAGATGGGTGAACGTGAATGTGACGGCAGGATTATGAGCAAACGCTGTTGCAATGGATGCAGGACCTTCAAACGCAGCATGCTGCAATACATGAATTCGCATCACGGTGTGACATGCCCCTGCAAGTCAGAGGCTTCGTTAAATGTACCAGAAAATGAATGTGCTCCTGTTGCGGTACTCATATCGAAGCTTAATGCGGATGAACGAGGATCATAAAGCACATTCGTACCCGATACCGTCGAAGCAACGCAACGCCCTTGGTACAAGGCAACTTTCACATCCAATGCAGACGCGGGAGCTGTTAACCAAACTTCCCAACCGTGACATTGAACACCATCAACAGAAACATGCTTGTGCATATAATGCCCCGTTGGCATCGTAGGCATAGGCGCAGGGTTTAGCGCACTATTTAGCCTGTAAATATCAGAAAATGAACAACTATTATCATGGTAGGTATTGCAGTTCTCACCCTCCTCGGTTACTTGAATAATACCTTGATCAAAGGCGAACTTGAGCATGCAGCCTTGCTCTTCATACACACCGTGGCTATTATCTTGCGCCGATAACATACCGCTAATCTGTGCTGAGCAACCAGTGCCACCCTCCATTTGAATACTGAAGCGAGACAACTGCCCCGATATTTGCATCACATCTAAGTGACCACTACTGGCGGAGTAGTGCCCAGAAATATCACCTAAAGGAGTTGATTCAGCAGCGGGGATCGTGGTCGTGGTGGATGCAGCACTTGGAATAGTTACAGGAAGTGCTACAGGGATAGCTATTTTAGCTGCATCCTTATTGACAGCATCGCTGGTGACTGTTTTATCTTCGGGTGTTTTCTCAGCATCGCCATCTTTTTTGCAAGCATTTAAAGCCAGCAAGCCTGATAACAGCAAGCAAATAACCCACCATGATTTACGCATGATGCTCTCCTTTTTCCTGTTCTAATTCTTTCAAAAACGCAGCTTGATTCGTTCTGATCAGTACGATCAATATCAAAGAGTAAACAAAAGTAGAAAGCAATACCACCCCTAAAACCACAGCAGTAAACATCTCTAAGTGTGGAAAGTCAGGTGGAATCATCATCAACATGACAATCGATAGCCCCCCCTTAATGCCAGCAAAGGTCAATATGCCCCACCAACGGAAGTTCACCCTAGCCATGCTATGAACATGATGGGTTAATAGGGCAAACTTCGCCATCATCAATGCGCGTATCACGGTCGTAGCAATGAACATGGTAGTAATTTCACGCCAATAATATTGCAGCAAAGAGAAGTCAACAATCTCTGCCAGTGCAATAAACAAAATCGTATTTGCCACCAATGCCAACAACTGTACATCTTCACGGGTGCGAGCATGCCGCTGTTGCTCATCACTGGTCGATTTTATTTTAGTCAATGCCCGATTAATAAGACGTAAGGATGATTGTTTTAATGAGGTTTCTTGGCGTAGGGCTTGCTCTTCTTTATCCATGCGAAGGCGTGCATAATCTTCTGATTTCGACATCACAAACTGCACCGTCAACATGGCACAAATACAGCTAAGAATACCAGAGAAGTGCGTATGACTATGGATATTCAAAGTAAGTAACAAGAGGTAAAATTCTTCTGCTAATTCAAAACTGGCATAACCTGTCATCAATAGCAGTAACAACTCTGCCATACGATTACTGGTGGTTTTCATCAGCAACAATCCCACATACCCAATCGCAACACCAATCACCACCGAACCAGTCAACACTACGAGACTAGTATTAATGATATACAAGGTGCTAAGTTTGCCACCATCTAAAGCATATAAGCCAATAAAAACAAATACAATTAAGGCTGTAGCATCGTTAAATAAACTTTCACCTTCGCAGAGTATCTTTAATTTATGTGGTAATTCAAAACGTGAGAAAACCGATACAACAGAGACAGGGTCTGTGGCTAGCACCATCGCAAAAAGTAGTATGATCGCAGCAAAGGATAGGTGATAGGCTGCAAATAATGTATCGGCTAACCATAAGGCAACCAATATAGACAACGAAACGGCTACTACCGCGAGGAAGAATAAACTCATCGCATTTTCTTTCAATATGGCTAATTTGAGTTGTAATGAATCAGAAATCAATAACACCGGTAGGAGCAAAATTACCAATTCGGAAAAATGTGGCATATCCATCGTAATAACTGGCAAACTACTAAATAAACTGTGGGTAACAAAGGCTAGCACCACCAGACCTAATGGCGTAGGGATTGAGAATTTATCTTCCAACTGCAAGGCGAAGTACAAAATACTGCAAATCATCAATAACGTTACAATCACTTATTACTCCAAGCCTACGAATCTCTTCACCATGGAATCTAACCTGAATAATTAATGTTAAAAAAAAGGGCGATCCGAAGACCGCCCTGTTTAGCCTGAATTATTCACAAATACTGTCGCGCCCTTGCTTGCCCCTTTATCCGCAACGAACACCTTGTCAGTCGAGCGTATCCATGGGTACGCTACTCCCGACAAGGCATCCGTTGCAAACAAAGGTTCTACGCAATCATCACG
>JAUZQP010000175.1 GCA_030950965.1 Mariprofundaceae bacterium | reverse complement strand
TTGTTGCAACGGCATCTCAGCCATCAACGCGTAAGCACGGTTGGCATGCACCACGCGACCTTTAGCATCGTGCAAAAAAACAGGGTCGCTGATCGCATTAAACGTAGCCTCCCAATGTTGCTTGGCTGCCCCTAGCTCCACCTGTAACTGGCGCACATCCTCCAACATCAACAGCATCGCCTGACCCGCTTCGTCTTGTGCTTTGAGCTTACGATTCAGGCGTTTTAACCTGTTTTGCAGGTCGCTATTTTCAGCTTTGAGTTGGGCAAAGCGCGGGTGTTCTTCAGGCTCACTTTCCATCATCGGGTTTATTTATCCTTTGCTTCAATTGTTGGCTTCCCTTTTAAGACGGTACAAAAAGAGAGCTGCAACGGTGAAGCGTAGGGTGCGCTTGCGCACCACACGGCGGTACAACGCATGTAGCGGTGTGATAAATGAACCAGTGTATGGGTTCTACAATGCCATGTTGTGCGCAAGCGCACCCTACCCTTGAATTCAAATCCTTGCCATCACACCCCGTTCAACACGTTGCTGTTAAAGGATATTCAGTCTTAAAAGGGAAGCCGATTAACGGCTTCCCGTTTAAGGTAGGACAGCGCGTAGGGCGGATAAGGCTCCGCGCAGCCGCCAAACTTTTGATGCGCTTTAGACGGATGTTGTAAAATGAGGGTTGGGATTTGAGGCTTATTCTTGTGTTTAAAGCCTTCCGTATAGTTAGCGTTGGCGGCTGCGCGGGGGCCCTGTCCGCCCTACAAAAAAACATTGCCATCCAGCCTCTGACCAACGCTGTACCGTCTTAAAAGGAAAGCCCGATTAACGCTTACATAACCCCCAGAAAACAGCAAGAAACAGATCCGCCCCTAAATCCGTTATAATCAGGATAAATTCGTTCGGATCGTGTTCAGCCACCAGCGTTACAGCCAGTGAACCGTCACCCCAAAACCAAGCGTGGAGCATGGACTCCAGCAACCAATAAGCCATTCCAGCGAGCCCACCCCATACGGTAAAACGATATTGTTTACACACAATTATCACCTCATGGTGAAAAGTATATCACCAAGCCAAAAACATCCAGCTTCAATCATAAGTCTGCAAAATAGAGCAATATCCTAACATGGTGGCAAGATGCGCGACTTAAGGCAACTCGCAATAAATAATCTACCAAGCTCGCTTGTCTTTTTGCCCAGCATCGGCGTTGCAAAAAGCTTACATAGCGAGCTATGCTATACTTTTTGCGCCTTGATGCTGAATAAAAACCCTGCGCGATTTTGGTAGATTATTTATGGCGAGTTACCTTAACCTGCTACAGGAGTTCGCCACCATGATGATTCAATGCCAAAACCTTGCCCTGCGCCGTGGTCATAAATTGCTCTTCGAAGGTGCAGATTTAACCATTCATCGCGGTGATAAAGTCGGCTTGATTGGGCGTAATGGCAGCGGTAAATCATCGTGGTTCGGCATGATTCTGGGTGAACTCGAAGCCGACGATGGGGTGCTCCATATCCGTCCTGATTGCCGCATGGCCCACGTCTCGCAAGAAACGCCTGCCCTTGCCATGGCTGCGGTTGATTATGTGATGCAGGGCGACACGGTGCTGGTTCAGCTACTGGCGGATATTGCCACGGCAGAAGCGAACAACGATGGCATCAAGCTCGCAGCACTACACGAAGCGATGGCTGCGTGTGATGGTTATGCTGCCCATGCTCGCGCTGCCACGCTGATGCACGGCTTGGGCTTCGATAGTGCGCAACTCCAGCAACCTGTGGGTGATTTTTCGGGTGGTTGGCGCATGCGTTTGAATGTTGCCAGCGCGCTGATGTGCCCTTCCGATCTGTTATTGCTCGATGAGCCGACCAATCATTTGGACTTAGAAGCGGTGGTATGGCTGGAAGCATGGTTGCGTCAATACCAAGGCGCGCTGTTGCTGATTTCCCATGACCGCGAAGTATTGGATCGTTGCATTAATCGTGTGGTGCATATCGAACTGCAAAAAGTTACATTATACACGGGTAGTTACACCGATTTTGAATGCGCACGCGCCGAACATTTAGCGACCCAACAAGCGCAATACCAAAAACAGCAGCGCGAAGTGGCACACATGGAAAGTTACATCCGCCGCTTTCGTGCCCAAGCCACCAAGGCGCGGCAAGCGCAAAGCCGTATCAAAGCCCTAGAGCGCATGCAGCGCATTGCACCAGCGCATACGGATTCGCCATTCTCCTTCACCTTCCATTCGCCTGCGTTCATGCCCTCACCCCTGTTGCAACTGCAAAAGGCGGACATCGGCTATGCACCTACCGTGTTACTGAAGCAACAATCGTTTCACTTGCTGCCTGGTGATCGCATCGGTCTGCTGGGGCCAAATGGCGCAGGGAAGTCCACCTTGATGCGTGTGTTGGCAGGGTCACAAGCACCGTTATCGGGGCATTACCAACAAGCGCAAGGGTTGCGTATCGGCTATTTTGCACAGCACCAATTGGAGCAATTGCACGAAGAACTCAGCCCCGTGCAGCACCTCACCATGCTCAATGAAGAGCTGTCAGAAAAAGAGTGCCGTACGCTGCTGGGGCGTTTTGACTTCCACGATGATGCTGCCATCAACCCCATTGCACCGCTATCGGGGGGCGAGAAGGCTAGACTGGTACTGGCTCTGATGGTCTATCAGCAACCACATATTTTACTGCTGGATGAACCAACCAACCATTTAGATTTAGACATGCGCCACGCCCTCACCCTCGCCCTGCAAGATTTCAATGGCAGCGTGGTGGTGGTATCGCATGACCGTCATCTGCTGCGTACCGTCTGCGATACACTGTGGCTGGTATCAGCACCGCACGCCACGCCATTTGAGGGCGATTTAGATGATTATGCGCGTTGGTGTTTAGAGCAACGGCAACACATGAAGGCTGAAGCGTCCAGTAGCAACACCCATGAGCGGAAAGCATCGCGCCAAAATCGCGCCGAACAACGCAAAGCCACGCAACCGCTGCGCCAGCAAGTCAACAAGCTGGAAACAGCACTAAGCCAAGCACAAGCGCAGTTAGCCGAAATCGAAATGCAATTAGCCGACCCCGCTCTGTACGAGCAAAGCAACGGCGACACCCTCAAAGAGCTGGGCAGTGCGCAAAAACAACATCAACAGCGCATCGATGAATTAGAAGAAGCCTGGCTAGAAGCCAGTGAGGCACTGGAAGAAGCGAATGCGGGGAATGATTAACATACCGAAGCTTGACTAATCCTCCTATAGCTACTCATAATTAACCATAAATAGATTAACACCCTTGTGTTTTAGTTATATTTTATCAAAAACACCCTTGTGTTTTGTGTTATTCGTGGGTTAGCATGCGTTCATGTATCGTCATCATATTCATTCATTAACACACTGGTATCATCAAAGGATCCATAAACCGCTGATCTTGCGCGGTGCAAGGCAGGTGGGGAAAAGCACCTTGGTGCGGCTATTTGCCGAGCAACAGGAGCTGGAACTGGTTGAGCTTAATTTTGAGCGAAACCCTGAGTATGCGGAACTTTTCTCTAACTATGATGTATCACAAATGGTGTCAAACATGCGGCTGATCCTCAATCGAATCATTGAGCCTGGGAAATCGCTGCTTTTTCTCGATGAGATTCAGGCGGCACCATCGTTATTGGCAGTGCTTCGTTATTTTTATGAAGATATGCCAGCACTGCATGTGATTGCGGCAGGCTCACTACTCGATTTTGAATTGACCTCCCCCTCTTTTTCCATGCCTGTTGGTCGCATCTCCTACCTACATCTCTACCCCATGGATTTTAGCGAATTTCTGCACGCAATGGGGGAATCATCACTGGCAGAATTCATAGGAAACTGGTTTCCTGGCACGGCGTTACCATTGCCGCTACACGAAAAACTGATGGGACTGATGCGACAAAACATAGCAGTCGGAGGCATGCCCGAAGCGGTACGTGTATTTGCCGACTCGAAAGACTACCGGCAGGTGGAGCAGCTCAAACAGGATCTATTAGCCACCTTTAGCGATGATTTTTCCAAGTATGCGCCCCATCAAGATCAAGCGTTGATCAGGCAAGTATTCCGCAAGGCACCAACATTGATTGGCCGAAAGGTGAAATACAGCGAAATTGATGGCTCATTGCCATCCCCTCGTGTAGCCAAGGCTCTTGAACAATTAAGTCTAGCGCGAGTGATCCAAAAAGTTGTGCGCAGTGCCGCCAACGGGCTTCCCCTTGCAGCAGAAGAAAACCCGAAGTTTTTCAAGCTGTTATTTCTGGATATAGGTTTGGTCTCGACGATGATGCAGGTTTCCAGCCGAGCATTGCAAGAGGATCTATTGATGATCAATCAAGGGGCACTAGCGGAGCAGTGGGTCGGGCAGGCATTACTCAGCAGTCTGGATGCTCACATTCCGCCGCATCTTCATTACTGGGCGCGGGAGGCACGCTCAAGCTCTGCCGAACTTGACTACGTGATTGCTGGAGGTTTCCCTGTTCCTATCGAAGTGAAGGCGGGTAAGGGCGGTACACTGAAATCGCTTCATCAGTTCATTCGAGAGAAGGGCTCACCCTTTGCTGTGCGCCTCAATGCCGATCTCCCCAGCATCTTACAACAGAGCCACGCCACCGCCGACGGTAGCCATTGCGACTTTCATTTGCTTTCTTTACCACTTTACATGGCTGGAGAGGTGCGAAGAATCATCGACAGCGACGTGCTGATCGCAAGCTAACGTTTAGCTACCACGGTATAGTAATTAGGGTTGGAGGCCATCAACACAAAAAAAGGCTCGCACGAGGCGAGCCTTTATCATTGCGGATGCAATGTGTGCTTAGAACTTCATCTGAGAGTATAAACCGTAACGGGTTAGTTTTTGAGTATCGCCCAAAAATCCCTTTAGATTGGTAATATTCATGTGATCATACGCCAAAGAGAACTTGATGTTTTTAACTGGTGAATATTCTGCACCCAAAACATAGCGAGTCTTCTTTTGTGGATTCGTTTTGAATTTGTCCTTTACAGATTCAAAACGACCGAAGGCACCTAAACCGTCGCCAAAGTTGCCCCAGCCCCATAATGCGAAGGTATCTTCTTTAGCTGTGGTAGCTTGAGTGCTGTTGAGCTTCTTGATGTTCTTGATGTAGTTCGCACCAATACGATAGTCGTGACCGACACCATAGGTCACCATGACCTGGTTTAATATGTTCAAGGTAGCTACTGGTGCACCAATCGCAGATGACTTCGTGCCCATAAAGCCATGACGGTATTGAACATCAAGGGTTAAGCCTTTAACAGGGTATGCGCCCAGGCGGATATTGTAATCGGTACCAGTACCAGCGGTTTTATTGTTGGTTTGTGTGCCGTAGCCTTCACCATTGGTTGCCGTTACCCAGTAACCGAACATGCCATCAGATAACTTGCCTTTCAGACCAACACCCAAATCAGAGGACGAATCATATTTATATTGATCAATAGCTACTTTGGATACATAACGATGTTTCCACAAACCCTGTTCGTAGTCGATCCAAGGTGTATGAGAAAGCCCTAAACGCAACACAGCGGCTTTACCAGCTAATTTGCCTTCTACATAGGCGTACTTCAAAAAGACATTGCTTCCCTTGCTATTAGGTACTGTTGAAGCTTTGCCTGCTTGGTTCTTTAGCGGCTTGCCTGTGTTGTCAACAAAATTATTTGTTGTATTGCTATTAACATCAGAGG
>JAUZQP010000174.1 GCA_030950965.1 Mariprofundaceae bacterium | reverse complement strand
TGTGACCTTGTTCAATGGGTTCAATAGGTTGCTCCACTGTTGAAATTCGGTTTTATCTTCAGGGTAGTCATCAGGAGAAGCGATCGCTACCTGACCTTGATAAAGCACCCATGGTGGGTCTATCCAAACATAAGATTTTTTGTATCCTGCCTAAATCCTAGGGTTAGTTATATTTTTCCATGTCGTATTTACCCAGGAATTTAGGCAGGATACCTCTAAGTGCTGTTTTGTAGTTCTGCTAAACTTAGAAAAGTGTCAACTACTTTGAGGACTAATGAAGGATGCCCCAAGATCCACAACAAAAACGCAGCACCAAACGTTTGATGTCACAGCCACGTCTGTTGTTTTGGTGTTGTGATCATCTTCATGATGTCAGGTTTCCTGCTGCGTTGAGAGCATTTGATTTAACCGCCGTTGCATCGCGGGGTTGCCTTTGCTTAGTGGTAGCTCAATCTCGAAGGTTGCACCATCACCTAACACACTGGCTACAGCTATGTGACCACCATGCACATCAATAATACGTTTACAAATAGCTAACCCTAAACCTGCGCCACCATTTTTGCGGTCTCTGGCATCATCAGAGCGATAAAAACGATTGAACAAATGTTGCTGATGTTCTGAGTCAATGCCTGGCCCTTGATCTTGTACTTGCACATGGATCCATTCACCTTTTGCCCGTGCTGTCAGTGCAATGGTGGTCGCTTCGGGGGCGTATTTGTAGGCGTTGTTCAATAGATTATACATCACACGTTCTAATGCAGATTCATCACCGATAATCTCTAAATCATCCTCTACATCAATCTCTAAATTCAACTGTTTTTGGCTATAGAGGATTAAATGGTGTTGCCCAATCTCTTGCAGCAATAAGGAAAAGTCGATGGTTTCTTGCGCCAGCTCTAGCTGTCCTGCATCGGCACGAGCGAGCATTAATAGGTCATCGACAATGCGATGCATGCGTCCAATGGTGCTAAGGTTCTGTTTCAAAATATTTTCATACTCTTCGTTACTGCGTGGATTGCGCAATGCCACCTCGATCTCCCCTTTGAGGATGGTCAGTGGTATGCGCAACTCATGGGAGGCATCGGCAGTAAAATGTTTTTGCGCCACAAAGCTGTCCTCTAAGGCTTGGAACATCTGATTGAGTGCACCGACCAATTCGCTAATTTCTTCGTCTTGAGCGCGTGATTTAAGGCGACGGCTCATATCACCTGCCGCGACGGCACGGGCTGTGCGGTTGATCTCCACCAAGGGGCGAAATGACCGCACTGTCATGGTGTAGCCAGCATAGGCACTGATGATAATGGACAATAAACCCAGCATCCCCCCCACCCAATACAGTTGGGTGAAAAAGCCCTGAATTTGAACGGTACTGTGGGCAATTAATAACACCGCAATGACCCGATTATCACGGTGAATAGGTTTAGCCAACACGCGAATATTATCTTTACCCAACAAGCTCGTGGTGGAAGTCACGGTGATCTCTTGCCCACGCAATGCTTGTTGAAAAGCATGCTTGATATGGCGGTCTTGTCGTGCCATTAAATTGTCGTTTTTGGTGAACATCGGGTCACCAGTCATGGCGACCAATTGCAGCGAAGCACTGTCGGCACGGCTAAACTTCACCAGCCCTTGTGGCCACACATGCATGGGCGTAAGCTCTAAATACTGCACCAATGAACTGGCTTTTCGATTAAGTGTGTCATCTAACTGCTGGTACACTTGACGGGATAAAAAATAATACAATAAGACCGCAGAGATCAATAAAATACTACATTCAACCGTAATATATAACATCGCCAAACGCCCTCGAAAGGTGCGTAATATATGGCTACGAAAATACATAATCATGTAGAGATACCGCCTTAGTTAGCCTTTTTTCCATGGGTCATACTGGGTACAGCATAACCTAATTGGCTCATCCCCATAAGGGCAACCAGTTCAAGTGGGACATCCCACATATGACCATCAAGTAAACTTTTGGTGATAAACATGATGATGGTGAGTATCGTCCACACCAACATTTGCATACGAGGAAGCGATAAACAGCCATCGGAATCCGAAACCAGATGAATCAATTGTGGTGTCACCCGTGGCTGATCGATAGCCTGTATTGATTCATCTTTAGTGCTACTACCACCCTGCCATTGAACCAAGGCACGCGTGGCATAGGACGCGCCCATCAGTAATAATAATGTCTCGGGAATTTCAGGTGTTGCCGTGCGAGCAAGGCTGTAAGCATACACCACAGCTAAAATCACCCCCGTCCATAATGCCATTTGCACCTTGGACAACGATAATTTACCGTTTTTCTCACACAAGACTTGAATGATAGAAGCCCACGAGCCACCTGCTTGGGCTGCGATAGCGGTCAATAACAGTGCCAACACACTGATTAATAGTAGCGTATTCAAGGCAATACCTGTGTTATTGGCTAAATTGACCTGTCCATCAGGAATAGAAATTAATTCATAGCAGCCGCGCTCGGTATCTTGCCAACGGATAACGGGGGTGACGTGTATAAAAGGACGAATCAAAGGCAGCTTAAAGCCCGAAATATCGAACATCATCAATGTCCCTGGCGCACTAACCTGCATGCTGCTTCCATCAGCTTGCGTTTGCTGGTAAGCCCACAACTGATGATGATCGACCAGCTTGGCTTCGAATACTTGTTCGTCAACGACGGAATCAACAGCGTTATATTTTTTTAATAATAGTTCAGGCTTTGGGTCGGAGGAGATGACGCTATGACTCACAAACACGGATAATAAACGATTGGTTAATTGTCCATCGGGAAAAAAGAATTGCATCGCAGGAGCTTTGGCATCTAGCGATGCCTTACATGGCGGTAGTGCTGTATCAACCCCATCGGCCGCATAGGCAGATGTCCAAGATAGCATCAGCAAGCACATGATAGTACAGCTTAATCGTATGATATTCATCCTAGCCATCCTTTTAATTATTTTAATGTTAAAGGTAATCCCGCCGCGATAAAAAACACCTCATCCACGGCGGCAGCCACCGCTTGATTGAGGCAACCTTGGGCATCACGGAAAGCGCGGCTGGCTGCTTGTTCCGGCACTAACCCCATGCCGACTTCGTTGGATACCAATAATAGAGGGCTGCTGTAATTTGTTAGCATGGTGCAAAGTTCTTGCTGCGCCTGTTCTATATTCTGTTGCTGGTACAGTAAGTTCGACAACCATAAACTCAAACAATCCACCAGTAATAAACGACCACTGTGTTCAACATCACTCAACACACGCGCCAAGTTTAACGGCTCCTCTACGGTCTGCCACGTCGCGGGTCGCCGTTGACGGTGCTCGGCAATGCGCTGATTCCATTCAGCATCATCGGCAATATGCGGCGCGGTGGCAATATAGGTCACGGGCAAACCACTCAATACAGCGCGCTGTTCCGCATAATGAGATTTACCACTGCGGCTACCACCCAAAATCAAACTGCTAGTAACCATTCAAACGCTCACTTTTTTCGCCATCAAGGCGGAAAAATAAGTGGCGGGGAGTGAATGGTTACAACGGCTATGTTTCTGCATCACCGAGCACAGCCTGGTGCAGGCTTGCCAGTTCATCACGCAATTGAGCAACCTCTTGCTCTAACACTTTTACCCGTTGCTGTAGATCACCGCTGCTGCTCATCGGTATGGACTCAACTTCGTTGCTCGCTGCCGACAACACCGCAACTTCACCGCACAAGCAATGGGCGTAGCGATCTTCGCGTTGACCATGTGCGCGACCGATGCACACCATGAGTGGGTCATCCCCTTGCGTCAGCTTGTCTATTTCATCCATCAAGGCCTCTTGCGTTGGAAACTCCACCATGCGCCCTGTGTTCATACGAATTTCATTCAACGTGAGTGAACCGCGCAGCATCAGTACGCACAGTATGGCACGCCCCTCCATCGTGAGTTTCAGGGCACGGGATAAATGTTGCTCATAACGATCAGTACGGCCATTCATGCGAGCGGTGATTAAACCGCGCCCACGCAGCGCATTAATGACACCTGCCACCTCGCTATCGCTTAACTTCATGATAGGGGCACGGCTATTTTTTTGGTTGCAAGCCGTGATTAAACCTTTGAGCGTCAATGGATAGTAATCAGGGGTGGTCAT
>JAUZQP010000173.1 GCA_030950965.1 Mariprofundaceae bacterium | reverse complement strand
TGCTAATTTTTTTTCTAAGGAATCTACTTTGGGAGGCAGGCTCATCAATGCATCGTAGCTTTCTTGGTTGAGGGTTGCGCAGCCAGAGAGCATCAGAATGGCACAATATAAGGGTAGGTATTTCATTGTTTCCTCCAGTTTTATTAATCTCTTAGCCGCTATCATCTACATTAAGTCATACGATGCAAGATTGACGTGAAGGATGCTGATTTAGCGGTCTAACTTTGTCCGTAAACGGTAGCTTTCACCACCGAGCATGAATACGCATGAGTGATGAATAATCCGTTCCACCACGGGCATGGCACTGGTAAAACAGACTTTGTAACCCTGATCTAAAGCCGATGCCAATAGCGAGGTGCGTTTTGCCTACCTCAGGCGTGCCGATGAAGGAAAAGTCGAGTGATTGGTTCACTTTCCGCTGGCTGATGCTCGTTTGATGGCTGTAATCAAAGTCCTCTAGGAGGCTGTCCGAGAATAGAAAGCCCTTACATGTTTAACAATCCCATGCGCGAGGCTTCAAATATGGCCTCTGCCCGTGATGTAACTTCCAACTTGCGGTAGGTATGGCGCACATGCGAAACCACTGTATGGTATGAAATACCAAGGTGTTCTGCCGTTTCGTTATAGTTATAACCCTTGGACATCAAATGCAATACATCAAATTCACGCTTGGTGAGCATCGAGCCCTGTTGCTGATCATTGTCTATCCGAAAGCGCGTCAGTAGTTTACGTGCAATAATAGGAGAAATAGGAGAGCCACCACTCAAGACTTGAGAGATAAGCTCGGCGATATCAGGCAGTGCAGAGTCTTTCATCAAATAACCACAAGCACCTGCTTCTAGTGCAGGCATAACATGGGCTTCATCGCCAAACACGGTGATGACGACAAATTGTGTGGTAGACTGCTTAAAAAAACGCTTGCGAATCAGATCTAATCCACTGCCATCAGGTAAGCCTAAGTCAATCAATGCAATATCAGGTTCGGTGCGCAATAATGGCATGGCATGGGCGCAATCACCTGCATCACCCACTACCAACATATTAGGAACGGCAGCAATGGTTTTCGTTAAATACGCCCGCGTGTGTGGATCGTCTTCGATGACCACAACTCGATAATTGGTCTGCTCTGTTTCGTTCATCATCCCCGCCCCCTCAGGCTTTAGCCTACATCGTCTGTTACGACCTTAATGCATACCTGGTATCTTCATCCCAGCGGCCATTTGTGCCATCATACGCTGACCTTTTTTGCCTTTGACCTTTTTCATCATCTTTTGCATTTGCTGAAACTGCTTGAGCATGCGGTTTAGCTCCATCACGTTAGTGCCCGAGCCACAGGCGATGCGTTTCTTGCGACTGCCGTTGAGTAGGCGCGGGAACTGGCGCTCCTTAGGGGTCATAGAGTAGACCATCGCTTGCATGCGTTTAAACAGGGAATCATCGATTTGTGCGGTGGCTTCGGTGGGGATTTTCATGCCAGGAATCATCTTCATCATGCTGGACATGCCGCCCATTTTTTTCATCTGATCCAGTTGTTCGGCAAAGTCCATCAGGTCAAAGGTACCTTTGTTCACTTTACGCGCTAATTGTGTGGCTTTGTCCTGATCGACATTGGCTTGGATTTTTTCCACCAAACCGACCACATCGCCTTGACCCAGAATACGACCAGCCATGCGTTGCGGGTCAAATACTTCAAAGGCATCAATTTTTTCACCCGTACCGACAAAGCGCACAGGAACTTGGGTGCTATGCGACACGGATAATGCTGCACCACCGCGTACATCAGCATCAGTTTTACTTAAAATACAGCCCGACAGTGATACGGTACGATGAAAATCTTCGGCGATTTTTAACGCCGTTTGCCCTGTCATAGCATCAAGGACTAAGAGTCGTTCGCTCGCCTGAATACCGCTGGCGATCTCTTCAATCTCCGCCATCAAAGAGTCATCGACGACCTGACGACCTGCGGTATCCAAAATCAATACATGGTGACCACCGGTACGCGCTTGCTGCAAAGCAGCCTGTGCCATCTCAAGGGCAGAACCCGCTTGATCTTCGGTTGATAAATAGGGTACGCCGACTTGATTGGCAAGCACACGCAGTTGTTCACGCGCTGCTGGGCGAGTAGAATCGACACTGGTGACGGCAACTTTTTTACCCTCATTTGAGAGCATGCGCGCTAATTTACCAGCGGTGGTGGTTTTACCAGCCCCTTGCAAACCACACAATAAAATAACGGAAGGAATTGCCGTAAGATTGAGTGGATGGCGTTCGCCACCGAGTACATTACCGAGTACATCATGTAAAATTTTGATAATCACTTGACCAGGTTGCAAGCTTTTGGCGACTTCTTCACCCAGAGCACGCTCACGCACTTCAGCCATCAGATGGCGAACAACGGGCAAAGCAACATCAGCCTCTAGCAATGCCAAACGCATTTCGCGCAAGCTGGCATCAAGGTCAGCTTCAGTAATTCGGACGGTTTTACGCAGTTTTGCAGTAATATCACCCAGTTTCTGACTTAAACGATCAAACATATACAAACTCACAAATATTCAAGGTATCAGGTCGCTATTCAACAGTGGAGATGACCTATTGTCACGTAACCGCAATGATTCAGGTTACGTGAGGGGTTCAAACAAGGCACTGATTTCTTCTTGGCTTAATGCAGTGAGACTACTTTCTCCTGCGGCGTGGATGTGATCCGCTAAAGCCTGTTTACGTGCTTGCAAGGCAAGGATTTTTTCTTCTATGGTTCCTTCGGTAATCAGCTTGTAGACAAAGACAGGTTTGTCTTGCCCGATGCGATGGGCGCGGTCGGAAGCCTGCTGCTCGGCTGCTGGGTTCCACCATGGGTCGTAGTGAATGACCGTGTCAGCAGCGGTTAGGTTCAAACCTGTACCACCAGCTTTTAGGCTGATGAGGAACAGCGGTGTGTTACCCTCTTGGAAGGTATCCACCATCGCTTGTCGGTTACGCGTGCTGCCCGTGAGCTTCAAATAGGGGATGCCCAGTTCGTGCACCAAGTCTTCAATCAACGCCAGCATACTGGTAAATTGTGAGAACAGCAAAATCCGCCGTCCCTCTTCAAGCATTTCGGGCAACATATCACGCAGGGCATCCAGTTTGGCGGATGGGGGTGCTTTTCTACCATCGCCATGCATATGTTTAAGCAAACGCGGGTCGCAGCATACTTGACGCATCTTCATTAAGGCATCGAGCAGAATAATATGGCTTTTTTGTGCCCCCGCGATGGCAATACTGTCACGCACACGCTTTTGCATGGCAAGGCGCATACCTTCGTAGAGTTCCCGTTGCGCGCTGTCCATATCGACGGTGCGTAAAATCTCTGTTTTCGGTGGCAGCTCTGTAGCAACATCCTCTTTACGACGACGCAAAATAAAGGGACGAATCCGCACCTCTAATTGCTGTTGCCGAGCAATATCACCTTCGTTTTCAATCGGGATGCGGAACATGCGACGGAATGATTTTTTGTCGCTCAAATAACCTGGCATCAGGAAGTCAAACAACGACCACAACTCGCCCAGGTGATTTTCCATCGGTGTGCCCGTGAGGCATAGACGGTGGGTGCTTTGCAAGGTGCGTACCAACCGCGAACTGCGCGCTGCTGGGTTTTTGATGTATTGTGCCTCATCCAAAATCAATAAATGCCAAGGTTGTGCTTGCAATACTTCATGATCACGAATCAACAAGGGGTAGGTGGTGATAATAATATCATGGCTGGGGATGCTGTTGAAATGCTGGGCACGCTCGCTGCCGTGCAGAATCAACGCCGTCAATGTGGGGGTGAAATGTTGAATTTCGTTGTACCAGTTGTGAACCAAACTGGTGGGGCAAATCACCAGCGTAGGATGGCGCAAACGCCCCGATTCTTTTTCGGTCAGAATGTGCGATAAAGCCTGCACCGTTTTGCCCAGCCCCATGTCGTCGGCAAGAATACCATGCATGCCGAGCTGGCAGAGCATTTGCAGCCAACTAAGGCTGTCCTGCTGGTAATCGCGCAAACGCGCTTGTAGCCCTGCTGGTGCCATCACTGTCGGCCATAATTCGGGGTGTAGCAGGCCTTGTGCCTTCTCCAACCACGGATCGGCATTGATTTTAACGGGGGCGTTTTTCTCTTTGGCTAAGGCGGAACGCAGTTCGACCAATTGCGGCGTGGCAATCGTTGTCGTACTTAAATGATTGAAAATATCCATCATATAGCGCAGTACATTCGCCAACATACTGCCAGGGATGGACAACACCCGACCATGGGGTAATTTTAGTGCAATGGACGGCGTTTCTGCCCATTCGCTCAAGGCTTCAGCTTTTACAGCATCAGGATTTTCTTCCAGCCAATGGGCAATGGCATCGTTGAGTTCGAGCTCTTCGCCATCGCGCAATTGTACGCGCAGTTGTGCGCGACCACTCCAGCCCTCGCTTTCGGTGTTCAACACCCAACTATCCACCTCTGCCAATTGATGACGGAAGGATGGCGAAATAACCACCTCAACTAGCGTCGATTGTTGCAAAACAGGTAGGTTTTCCACCATCCATTGTGGCCAATGGCGAGATTCTAACAGGGTGAATTGGTGCGGCTTTAGCGGCGCCTGACTCAGCCACGGCACGACTTGCTGGAGCTGTTGCTGTGCCAATGCCTCCAGTGCCTGTTGCTCTGTTTCGGGGTGGCGTTGGTAATCGCTGATATGGTGACCCTCCACCATGCGTACGGTGGTGTCGGAGGTGACGATGTAAGGGTGGCGATGGTCGTCGCCATAATCCAGCCACAGTTCAGCGATATGCACGTATTCGGGCAAAAGGTTACTATAAATTTCAGGTGTCGGAATCGACTTCAGCTCGATTACGGCTTTCACCGCCGTGCAAATCAGCTTGTGCTGAATCACCTCGGGCTGCGGCACAGTAGCTGGCAATTGCGCAATCAATTCGGCGCGCTGCTGTTCGCTGGCATCGGGCTCTAGGGGCGGTAGGTGTAACAAAACATCCACAGGGTCATCGGCATTCGCCGCTTCGATGCGACCACACAGCCCACGATCTTTGTCCAAATACCACGGTGGCGACAGGGCAATCACCATCACATTCGCCCCTTCCGCATGTAGGGTCAGGCGTTGTTGCCCCTCTTTATTAAGCTGCCAGTGCCAATGCCCTGGCAGGGTATCGCCGAGTTTGAGCGCGTGTGAATCGGCTTCCTGCCAATGGCAACGTCCTGTGCTGATCGCCCACTTGAGCATCAGCGCGTCATCTTCATCACGCAGCATATAATAACGCCGCAACGAAGCCTCATAGTTCTCTGCTGCCATGCGCAAAATACGGCGATCATCATGATTCATATAGGCAGGGCAATGCTGCTTCATGGCATTAGCTGGTTGGTAGGGCGTGCTGCGACCATAGCCGCCTTGCTTGAGGTAACGCGACAAATGAAAGCTGATAATCATGCCATGATGCGGATGCTCTTGCAGCAGGTAGAGAATACATTGACCACTCGGTTGTTGCTTGCTGCTGGGGGCGCGTGGAATGTGATCGAGTTTGCCCAACCACATTGAAAATGGCGTAACCGTATCGCTTTCATCCGATGGTTCTACTGCATCCCTATCATCAGGGGCTTGCTGTGATTGGTGCAAATAAGCGTACAATAATGCTGCAACATGCTTGCAATTAAACCCTGCCGAACACGAACAGTTGCCCCGTGGTTGACCTTGCTTCCAGCGCACAAGCACGGTGTAACTTTGCTTATCATCACGCACGTCGGCGGAAAGAATATGCTCATCGTTGCGGATCGCACCGACCTGATGTTGTTCAAAACTCTGTTGTCCACGCAAGGCGGTGACAGCATCGAATGTAGTGAGGATCATTGATTCTGTGATACTCGTGTCGTTCATTCATCATCCTTTTGCAGAGCTTGAAGTTCATCGCGGTAGCGTGCGGCATCTTCAAAGCGAAGATCAGCGGCTGCCTCAGTCATTAACCGTTCCAGTTCGCGACATTTGACGGTTGCCGCTTCACCACTGAGCGCAGGCTCAGCTTCGTCCACATACGGCACAGCGCCGTAATCCATATCATAAATAGCACGCAGGAGATCAGGGATTTCTTTGCAAATCGTTTGCGGCGTGATGCCATGCTGTTCATTGTATGTCTCTTGAATCAGCCGTCGCCGCTCCGTCTCTTCCATCGCAACCTCCATCGAATGGGTGATGCGATCGGCATACATAATCACGCGACCTTCAACGTTACGGGCAGCGCGTCCAATGGTTTGAATCAAGGAACGCTGCGAACGCAAAAAGCCCTCTTTATCCGCGTCAAAGATACAGACCAATGCCACTTCGGGCAAATCTAGCCCTTCACGCAACAGATTGATCCCTACTAAAACATCAAAAGTACCCAAGCGCAAATCGCGCAAAATCTCCACCCGTTCGATGGTTTTAATGTCCGAATGCAAATAACGCACCTTCATGCCCACGTCATTCAAGTAACTGGTCAAATCCTCCGCCATGCGCTTGGTTAAACAGGTCGCCAATACGCGAAACCCTGCGGCAATCACAGCAGGTGCTTCGTTAATAAAATCATCCACCTGTGAAGTCGCTGGACGCACTTCGATCATAGGGTCAATTAACCCCGTAGGGCGAATCACCTGCTCAATAAATTCGCCGCCTGTTCTCTCTAATTCGTAATTGCCTGGTGTCGCTGACACATACAGTGTTTGCGGTACAATGGCTTCAAATTCGTCGAACTTCAGTGGTCGGTTATCCAATGCCGAAGGCAGGCGGAAACCGAAGTCCACGAGCGTCTGCTTGCGCGCCCTATCGCCTTTGAACATCGCACCAATTTGCGGCACGGTGGCATGGGACTCATCGAGAATCACCAAGGCATTGTTAGGCAGGTAATCCAGCAACGTTGGCGGCGCATCACCAGGATTCCGCCCCGTCAAATGGCGTGAATAATTCTCCACCCCAGTGCAAAACCCGATCTCTTGCATCATTTCCAGATCAAACAAGGTGCGCTGCTCCAAACGCTGCGCTTCGACTAAGTGGTTGTTGGCATATAAATCCGCCAGCCGTTCGGCGAGTTCCGTCTTGATGTTTTCCATCGCCTGCAACAACTGTTCGCGTGGTGTGACGAAGTGAGACTTGGGAAAAATGGTGTATTTATGCAACGTCTCCAACCGTTTGCCCGTCAACGGATCAAAGCGACACAGACCATCAACATCGTCACCAAAAAACTCAATACGCACGGCAAAATCATGAGCATGGGCAGGGAACACCTCCAACACATCACCACGCACACGAAACGTGCCACGGTGAAAGTCCGTGCTGTTGCGCTCGTATTGCAGCTCGACCAGTTTATTGATCGCTTGCCGTTGATCCAAGGTGCGCCCAATCTCTATATACAGCAACATATCCGCATAGGCTTCAGGGCTACCCAAGCCATAAATGCACGACACCGAAGCGACAATAATCACATCTTCACGTTCCAACAGGGAGCGCGTGGCAGCGTGACGCATACGGTCAATATGTTCATTTACCGCAGAGTCTTTTTCGATGTAGGTATCCGAAGCAGGAACATAGGCTTCAGGTTGATAATAATCGTAATAGGAGACGAAATATTCCACCGCATTGTTAGGGAAAAACTGTTTGAACTCGCTGTATAGCTGCGCTGCCAAGGTTTTATTATGCGCCATAATCAAGGTCGGCTTTTGCGTCCGTTCAATCACACAAGCCATGCTATACGTTTTACCCGAACCCGTTACGCCGAGTAAAACCTGATGCTGACGTTGA